>CAJWMX010000001.1 GCA_913043805.1 uncultured Acidobacteriota bacterium
GAGAACCCTGTTGCGGTTCGCCGACCCCTGGTATCTGCTGCTTCTCCTCGGTGTGCCGCCGCTCGTCTACTGGTATGTCGCTCGGGGCCGACGACAGAGCGCGCCCCTCCGCTACTCGTCGCTGGCGATGGTGCGTCGAGCCGACCAGCGACGGACGGGACGGTACCGGCATGTGCTGTTCGTACTCCGGGTACTGGCCGTCACCGCCGCCATTCTCGCCTTTGCCAGACCCCAGAGCGGGGTCACCGCCGAGAACGTCACGACCGAGGGCATCGACATCGTCCTGGCGCTGGATCTGTCGAGTTCCATGTTGGCCGAGGACCTCGAGCCGAACCGGATCGAGGCGGTGAAGCTGGTGGCCGCCGACTTCGTTCGGGGTCGCCGAAACGATCGGATCGGCCTCGTGATCTTCGCTGGCGACGCCTTCACGCAGGCTCCACTGACCCTCGACTACGACGTGGTCACGACGTTGCTCGAAGAGCTCGAGGTCGGCATCATCGAGGATGGCACCGCGATCGGAATGGGACTGGCGACGGCCGTCAAGCGTGTTGCCGATTCGGAGGCCGCCTCAAAGGTGATCGTCCTGCTGACCGACGGACGGAACAACCGCGGATCGATCGATCCGATCACTGCCGCGCAGACAGCCGAAGCGCTCGGAGTTCGGGTCTATGCGATTGGCGCCGGCACCCAGGGCACCGCGCGGGTACCGGTGAACGACCCGATCTTCGGACGGCGCTACGCCCAGATGCGCGTCGACATTGACGAACCGACCCTCGAAGAGACGGCCACACTGACCGGCGGACGCTACTTCCGGGCGACCAATCGCGAGAGCCTGGCCGAGATCTACAACGAGATCGACGAGCTCGAGACGACCGAGATCGACGTGGAGCAATTCACGCGCTACGGTGAGCTGTTTCATCTCCCGTTGCTGTTCGCGCTCGGCGCGCTGCTGTTGGAGGCGGGGCTGTCCCGTACTCTTTTGAGAAAGATTCCGTGAAGCACGTGAGGGACCGGCAACCGATGGGGGGCGCGGCCTAGATGTTTCGCTTTGCGGCGGAATCGATGCTGCTCGCCTATCTGATCGTCCCACTGGTGGCGATCCTCTACTGGTGGGCGTGGCGCCGGAAACAGCGCGACATGGCGCGGCTCATCGAGCCTCCACTGCTGGAGCGGCTCGCCGCCACGGTGAGCCACCGCCGTCGGCTCGTGAAGGCGACGTTGCTGCTCGCGACCCTGACGCTGCTGGTGACTGCGCTGGCGCGGCCGCAGTTCGGCAGCCGGGTAGAGACGGTGCGACGAGAAGGGCGAGACATCATGGTGGCCATCGACCTGTCGGCTTCGATGGCGGCCGAGGACATCGCCCCGAACCGGCTCGACAAAGCCAAGTTCGCCGTCGCCGATCTGATTTCCCGACTGACCGGCGACCGGGTGGGTCTGGTGGCATTCGCGGGCGAAGCGTTCGTGCAAAGCCCGCTCACCCTCGACTACGGGGCGGCGCGGCTGTTCCTCAACGCCATGGATCTGGACATGATGTCGGTGCAGGGAACGAATCTGGGCCAGGCAGTGGAGGTCGCCCTGGACGGATTCTCGGACACTGACCGAAGGCATCGGGTGTTGCTCGTGATCACCGACGGAGAGGACCACGAAGCGGAGGTGGACGAAGCGGTCGAGCGAGCCATCGCCGAGGGGGTGGAGATCTTCACCATGGGCATCGGGTCCACGGTTGGCGTACCGATCCCCGAGTTCGACGGCTCCGGTCAATCGCAAGGATTCCAGCGAGACGAGGATGGCGCGGTGGTGACCACCAGCCTGGACGAAGCGAGCCTCCAGGCGATCGCCGACCGAACCGGCGGCGCTTACTACCGCGCGTCGCCGGGCGGAGCCGAGGTGGCGCTGTTGGCCGAGGAGCTGAGCGCCGGCGAAGGTCAGGAGTTCGAGAGCGAGCAGGTGACGCTGTTCGACGAGCAGTATCAGGTCTTCCTCGGCGTCGCCTTGGTGCTCCTCGTCGCCGAGACGCTGATTCCGGAACGGCGGCGCCAGCGCTCGGCTTGGACCGGGAGGTTCTCGTGACGAGGGCTCGTCTCACCGCGAGCCTGATGGCCCTGAGCTTCGCCTGGCCGGCGGCCGTCGATGCCCAGCCGAGCCGGAGGGCGGTCACGGAGGGCAACCGACTCTATGAGGAAGGGCGGTACGACGAAGCTCACGAGCGCTATCTCGAGGCGCTTCGAGAGGCCCCCGACTCGCCGATAGCGCCATTCAATGACGGAAACGCGCTGTATCGCACCGACGAGTTCGAACGGGCCATGGAGGCGTATCGGCAAGCGGCCGAGACCGGCAACCCGCAGGTCGACGCCCGTGCCTGGTACAACCTCGGCAACGCACTGTTCCGACAGCAGCAGCTCGAGCCGGCGCTCGAGGCCTACAAACAAGCGCTGCGGCGCGATCCGAGTGACACCGACGCCAAGCACAACCTGGAGCTGGCCGTACAGCAACTGCAGCAGCAGGACCAGCAGCAACAGGACGAACAGAATCAGCAGGACCAAGACCAGCAAGACGAAGAGCAACGGGACCGGCGGGACCAGCAGAACCAAGGCGAGCAAGATCAGCAGGAACAGCCGGAAGACGGGCAGCCACAGCCCCAGGACGGCGCTCCACCCGAGGACCAGAACCCGGACAACCAGGACCAGGGTGAGGGCGAGCGCGAGTCGCCCGAACCGGACGACATGCCGCAACCCCAAGACGGGACGGATCAGAACCCGGGAGAACTGAGCGAGCAAGAGGCGCAGCGTCTTCTGGAGGCGATCGATGAAGACCCGAGCCAGGTGCAGCGCCAGCGCCGGGCGACCGCACCCGCCAGGCCGATCCGGAGGCCGTGGTGAGGACCGGAGTCCGCGCGGCGATCTGGATATGGGCGCTCCTCGGCGCCAGCGTCACCGCCGAGGCCCAGAGCGCTCGCGCCTACCTCAGTCAGGGACAGGTCGCGGTTGGGCGGCAGTTCGTCCTGAATCTGGAAGTCACCGGTGTCCAGCAGTTCGACCAGGACCCGGCCGCCCCCGATCTGACCTTCGCCAGCTATCTCGGCTCGGGCTCCTCTACCTCGATGCAGATAGCCAACGGGCGAACGGCGATGTCGCTCACCATCCAGTATCGCTATCAGGCGACGAGCGAGGGCACATTCGAGATTGGTCCGCTCGAAGTCCGGGCCGCGGGGCAGACCCTGACGACGGACCCTCTATCCATCACCGTCTCGAACGCCCACACGCCCACCGCTGGCGGCGCGACCGACGGAGGCATCGCCCCCGAAGATCTCTTCCTCACCGCCAGCCCAAGCGCGACGCGGGTGTTCGTGAATCAGGCGGTGGTCATCGAATACCGGATCTTCACCCGGGTCGACGTCGAGGGTTATGACATCACCCGGCAGCCAGGCACCGCCGGATTCTGGGTCGAAGAGCTCGGCGGCCCGACCGGCCAGGTCGAACAGGTGGTCCGAGATGGCGTGGCCTATGCCAGCGCGGTCGTACGGCGGGTGGCGCTCTATCCCACCGGGGCGGGCACGAGAACGCTCGACCCGCTGACGGTCGAAACCCAGGTGCGGGTCCAGCAGCGGGGCCGGAGCGTTTTCGGCGACCCCTTCGGGGACCCGTTCGGAAGCGTCTTCGGCGGCGGCCTCTTTGGACGCCGCGTGCCGGTCGTGGTCGGCTCCGAACCGCTCGAGGTCGAGGTCCTGCCCCTGCCGACGGGGGCACCCGCCTCCTTCTCCGGCCTGGTGGGCACGCTCGATGTGGAGGCGTCCCTCGACCAGACGACGGCCGAGATCAATGACGCGCTGACCTACCGGCTCTCGGTCTCCGGCACCGGCAACATCCGCACGCTTCCGGAACTCGAGCTGGCATTCCCGAACTCACTCGAAGTGTATCCACCAGACGTCACCGAACAGATCGAACCGACGCCGGACGGCATCCGGGGGTCGAAGACGTTCGAGTATGTCCTGGTGCCACGGGCGCCCGGCACGATCACGCTCCCTCGGGTCGAGCTGTCCTACCTCGACGCCGAGACCGGAACGTTCGCTACCGCCGAAACCGACCTGATCACCCTGACGGTGACGGGAGACCCCACCGAGACGCCAGCCGGAGGGGGCGGACGGCGTCGCACCGGTGTCGACCTGGAGCGACAAGACATCCGGTTCATCCGAATTGCGAGGCCGACCTTTCATACGAGAGGCGGGTCGCTCTTCGGTAGTTTCTGGTTCTGGGCGGTGGCGGTCCTCCCTCTCTTCGCTCTGGCCGGGGCGGTCGCGCTCCGTCGCCACGAGGATCGGCTGCAGGGCGACGTGGGGTACGCGAGGCGACGTCGCGCCTCCCGCGTGGCCAAGCAGCGACTCGCCCAGGCCGAGTCACTGCGTTCCCCGTCCCAGCATCGCGAGTTCTACGCCGAGGTGGGTCGCGCCCTTCAGGGATTCCTGGGCGACAAGCTGAATATCGCGGAGGCTGGCATGCTGCGCGACGAAGTCCGCGCTCGTCTGGACGGACGCAACGTCCCCGCGGATCTGGTGGACAGCTACCTCGGCTGCCTGGAAGACTGCGACCGGCAACGCTTCGCGCCAACGTCGCCCGACGACGGTGCAATGCACGCGTTTCTGACCCGGGCAGAACAGGCCATGACCGAGCTGGACGAGGCACTGTGATGCCAACCCGATTCGCCGCGGTGGTAGCGACGTTGCTGGGACTTCTCTGGTTGACCACGCCAACCACATTCGCCCAGGAGGCCTTCTTCGACGAGGGCAATCAGCGCTATCAGGAGGGGGACTTCCGCGGCGCGCTCGACCGTTACGTCCAGATCCTGGATCAGGGCCTCGAAAGCGGAGAGCTCTACTACAACGTGGGCAACGCCTACTTCAAGCTGGGCGAGCTGGGGCCGGCGATCCTGTACTACGAACGAGCCAGACGGTTGATGCCCGCCGACGACGACCTGGCGGCAAATCTGGAACTGGCGCGGTCGCTGACGGCCGATGCCATCACGCCACTGCCGGAATTCTGGCTGTTCCGCATCATCGGCTGGTGGGTGGACCTGCTTCCTCGTTCGGCCCTGCTGTGGGTCGTGGCGCTGGCCTACCTCGCCGCGATGTCGGGTCTCACCGGCATGGTCCTCAGACGCGCGACCCCCGTCGCGGCGTGGGGCAAACGGATCGCCGTCGGGGGCGCGGCCATCACGGTGCTGCTCGGCATCAACTTGGTCGCGCGCGAGCTGTCGCTCGGGGCGGCGGAAGAGGCGGTCGTGATGAGCGTCGAAGCCGAGGTGCAGAGCGCCCCCTCGGAAGATACGACCCTTCAGATCTTCACGGTCCACGAAGGTACGAAGGTCCGCATCGACCGCCGCTCCGATGACTGGGTCGAGATCGTTCTCGAAGACGGCAAGGTGGGCTGGACCCGAGCCGATCACCTCGAATCGATCTGAGGCGCGACCCGGCTACCAGCCCAGCTCTCTCACCTTCCCGGCAACCAGCTCGGCAAAGAGCCCGTAGCCCTCAGGGGTTCGGTACTTCGACTAACCCCGCATGGCCTACGACGAAACACTGGCCAGCCGCGTGCGGCGGGTACTAGCGGACCGCACCGACGTCACCGAGAAGAAGATGTTCGGCGGGCTATCGTTCCTGGTGGCCGGCAACATGTGCTGCGGGATCGTGGGCGACGAGCTGACGGCTCGCGTCCGCCCGCAGGCATACCGGGCGGCGCTCGCCCGCCCGCATGCGCGGGAGATGGACTTCACCGGCCGGGCGCTCACGGGCTACGTCTACATCGGCTCAGCCGGACTGACATCAGGTTCTTCGCTTCGGGCCTGGGTACGACGAGCCGTCGACTTCGCCCTGACCCTGGCCCCGAAAACGCGCTAGCGCACTGGACCCTCACAGCTTTGTGGATCCGCGCCGGGCACCGCGACACAAACGTGGTTCTGGCGAGGCTCGCCAACCGTCCCGCCCTGCTCCGGGGTACGACATTCGCCCATAAAGAATGGCCCGTTCAGACCCGCGCCGCATCGGACAACGGTAGGCGCCGCCTGGCCCGGGCCTTGCATTATGACTAGACGACGCGGGACCCGGACGCCGGCTACTCCTCCTTAAGCCGGCGGGCGAGGTCGCGCCAGGGCGGGTCGGAGGCTTGGCGCAAGCGAGGCGCCAGTTGCGGGGTCTCCGACCCCCCGCCTTTCCCATCGCCACGATAGAGTTGGCGGTGATGGCATCGCGGTCCAGGCCCCTCCTGGTGGGGCTCGCCGGCAGCTCAGGCTCGGGCAAGACCACCCTGGCTCGCTCGCTGGCCGAAGCCTCCCGTGGCGTCGTGCTCCCCCAGGACGCCTACTACCGCGATCTTTCTGGGCTGACCTCGGACGAGCGCCAGCGGTGGAACTTCGACACTCCCACCGCGTTCGACTGGGAGCGTTTCGCGGTGGACCTGGCGAAGCTGGCGACAGGGACCTCCGTCCACAGCCCGGTCTACGACTACGCCAGCCACACGCGAACCGAGCGTACCCGACTCGTCGTGCCGGGAGACCTGGTGGTTGTCGAGGGACTGCTCGTACTGCATGACGAGAGGACCCGCGCGCTGTTCGACCTGACGGTCTTCTTGGACGTCGCGCCCGACATTGCACTCGAACGACGCGTCGCACGTGATGAAGCGGAGCGCGGGCGCGACGCGGCCGAAGTTCGTTCGCGTTTCGCGCGGGACGTGCAGCCTATGTACGAGCGGTGGGTCGCGCCGACCCGACGCTGGGCGATGCTTCACCTCTCGAGCGCGCGCCCCGTCATGGAGCTGGTCGCCTGCGTGAGACGGCGGCTCGGTCAGTCGAGCGAGTAGGTCCGAGTAAGTCGAAACTCCGGGTGCGTGTCGAGATAGGCTTCGATCCGGGCGGTACGAGTCGCGGCGTCGGCGATGAAGCAGACCGCGGCCGTCAGGCGTTCGTCCGGTTGGGCACAGCTCAACCGCAGGAAGCCGCCGCCGGCCTCGCCGAAGCACTCGCCGCCGAGACAGGCCACACCGAGCTCGTCGTCCGCACCTTCGAGGAAGTACATCGCCAGCCCGTGGGAGGTGATACCGGCTCGATTGCAGATGGCGGCCACCGACGGGAACACATAGAACGTGCCGCCCGGCATCAGGCACGAGACCCCGTCCACCTCGTTGAGTCCAGCGACCAGCAACTCGACCTTCCCCTGGAAGTCCTTCATCCGCGCATCCCGATAGGCGCGGTCGTGTCGAAGCGCGGCCGCGCCTGCGATCTGCGTGAAGGGAGGAACGCAGGAAAGCGCGGTGTTGGTGAGCAAGTCGAACACCGCGATGTTCTCCGGGCTCGAGACGGCGTAGCCGAGACGCCAACCGCTCATGCTGAACGACTTGCTGAACGTGTAGGCCGCCACGGTCTGTTCGAGCATGCCTGGCTGCGCCAACAGCGAGTGGTGCCGCCCCTGCCACACCATGCAGTCGTAGGGCTCGTCACTGAAGACGGCGATGTCTCGCCCTCGCACCAGATCGGCCAGACCGGCGAGGTCGGCCTCGGTCGCGACACCCCCGGTGGGATTGTGCGGGCTGTTGAGGAAGATGGCCTTCGGCCGGGCGTCCTCATCGAGGAACCGCCGCACGTCATCCAGTGAGGGGCGGAAGGCATTGGCGGCACGCAAGCTGGACAGCACCATCCTGGCGCCACGCCGCGCGACGTTGGCGGCATAAGTCGGAAAGTAGGGACTGAACACGAGTACGCCGTCGTCAACCTCGAGAAACGCCTCACAGAACAGCTGCTCGAACGTCTTGGCGCCGGGACCGGCGACCACGTGCTCGGCCGCCACCGACAGGTCGTGCTCCTGATTCACGTAGTCGGCCGCGGCGGCTCGAAACTCGGGCAATCCGACCGAGGGGCCGTAGCTGGTCCGACCATCCCGAATGGCCTGGATGCCAGCCTCGATCGCACCGTCGGGCGAGGCGTACGGACTGTCGCCTATCTCCAACTCGATGACGTCCTTGCCCGCCGCGGCAAGCTGGCGGGCCGCGGCCAATACGGTGAACGCGCCTTCCGGCTGGACACTCGACGAGAAACGGGTGAAGGACGGGGACATCGCTAGCGACTCCTTTCGCGGGACGGATCCTACCCGGCCCGTGCCGGCGGCGGGTAGGAAATCGCGCTATCCTGGCGCGCGGAGGCGTCGATGCGACTGCTGAGCCGACACAGCCTAGTGGGCGGTTTCCTGCTTCTCGCCGGAGCGTGCGGACCGGCCGGACCACGCGAGTTCGCCGTGGGAAACGGGGCCGACTATCTGGAACCGGCCCTTCGCGAGGCGGTCGAGCAGCTGAAAGCGGGCGTCGCCGCCTCTCTAACCGACGAGGCCACGGTGGCGTCGCGAGCCGACGTGCTCGCCGACTGGGTCGACGCCTACGCGCTGGCGGGCGACGGGGTCGGCCTCGAAGGGCCACAAGTGCGCCTGCAGGCCACGTTGCCGCCGCGGGGCCCGGCCGCCCGACGCGCGTCAGCCGATCTGGACCGTCTGGTCCGGGAGTTCTCCCTCCGCGACGAAGCGGGAGCGCTGGGTACGCTCGAAGCCGATCCGTTCGGCCCGTTCGAAGCCCAGGGACTCGCAACGGTGCGTCAGACCTAGAGGGCTGGGACCAGGCCGCTGGCGGCAGGGGGCGGCTTCTGGGTGACCCGACACTTCAACGCCAACTTCGGCCCGTTTCAGACTTCCGCTCCGGGCGGCGAGGGCTACGTCACCATCGAGAGCGAGGACCCGGACGCGGTCTTCGAGGTCGCAACGCCGCCACGCGGGCGGATCGCCAGGAAACCTAGTCGATGACTGCCTGGTAGACGAGACTGCGGGAAAGCTGCTGCACCTCGTTGATAGCCGGTCCGTTCGCCTGGATCATGCCGACGAAGACCAGGTCCTCTTCCGGATCCACCCAGAACCAGGTGCCGGCGATGCCGAGCCAGTAGAACGATCCGTTCGACCAGGCTTCTCCCGAGGCGGCCGCGTCGTGCACGACCGAGAAGTTGAGGCCCCAGGTCTGGCCCGCTCGACGATAGCCGCTCTTCTCCTCGTCGGTGAGGTGGTCGCTCGCCATGAGCTCGATCGAGCGAGGCGACAGCAGGCGGACGCCGTTGAGCTCGCCGCCGTTGAGCAGCATCTGCGCAAACCTGATGTAGTCCGGCGCCGTGCCATAGAGACCGCCACCACCCGAAGGGCCGGCCGGCGGCTCGGTGCGCAGGGCTCCACGACCTTCGTAGGTCGGGCGGAGCCCACCCTCGCGGGTCGGACCATGGATCGACGCCACCCGGTCCTTCTTCGACGAGGGCACGTAGAACGCGGTATCCACCATGCCCAGCGGCGCGAAGATCCGCTCCTGGAGGTAGTCGGCGAGCGGCTTCCCCGAGAGATGCTCGACCAGATAGCCCTGCACATCGACCGACGAGCTGTAGGCCCAGGTCGTCTGCGGCTGCGCTATCAGCGGCACCTCGACGATCTTGTCGATCATCGTCTGCAGCGACGCGTTCGCGTCGAGCACCGCGTTCTCCTGGAACGCCTGGGTCACCGGATGCCGGGGGTTCAACACGTAGCCCAGCCCGGCGGTGTGCTTCATCAGATCACGCATGGTGATCCGGCGACCGCGCTCGAGCGGCTCGGTCTCCATCGAGCCATCCGAACCTTCGCCCGTGTAAACCTGCAGGTCGGCGAATCCGGAGATGTACTTCGAGACCGGATCGTTGAGCTGGTACTTGCCCTCTTCGTAGAGCATCATCATGGCCACGCCGACGACCGGCTTGGTCATGGAGTAGATGCGGAAAATCGAGTCGAGCTCGACGGGCGCATCCTTGGTGATGTCGAGCTTGCCGGCGGCGTCGGTGAAGACGACCTTCCCGTGACGGGCCAGCATCGTGGCCACGCCGGCCAGCTTCCCGTCATCGACCATCGCCTGCATGCCGGCGTCCAGCCGCTTCAAGCGCTCAGACGAGACCCCGACGTCTTCGGGCGTGGTGAGCTCGAGATCACGCGCCTCGGCTGCGGCGGCCTGGGGCGCGGCATCGACAAACAACATGCCGACCACACCCACCGACGCCAGTAGCGCGAGGACGACGACCACCGGGCGCCAACGGTTCACCGTTGCTTCCACCACTACACCTCCTGAAGTTCCGAAATGACGACTTCCTAGCCTACGTCACCCAGACGCCAGCGAGGGACAAAACCTTTCACGGCTCCCACTCGTCTCATACCACGCACCCCCGCAACAGGAGACTGCCCCATGACGGTTCTGTCGTCACTCGGCCGCACACTTCGTACCTTTCGGCGAGCCCCGATCGTCACGCTCCTCATCGTGGGCACGCTCTCGCTCGGCATCGGGGCCACCACGCTGATCTACAGCATCGCCGATGGTCTGGTGTTGAACCCCTATCCCTTCCCGGAACCCGAGCGTCTGGTCGGTGTCAGGACCGCCTATCCCAAGGCGGGCGCCGAGCTGGACTTCATGGAGACCCTTTCGCCCGCCGAGTATCTCGACGTGGCGAGCCAGACGGAGACTCTCACCGACGTCGTGGCCTGGGACATGGGCAACCGCCAGATCACCGAGCTGGGGACGGAGAACGTGTTCGCCGGGTTCTGGTGGGGCGACGCCTTCCCAACCCTCGGGATTGTCCCTGCCGCCCGGAAAGGGTTCCTGCCCGACGAGATCACCCAGGGCGAGCCAGTCGCCTCGACCCGGCCCGCGCCCTCAGGGTGTAGCGCCCGAAGCCTGGAGCCCGAGTTTTGGGCTTGGGCTTTGGGCCAGTCAATAAACGATCAAGAACGAGCCGTCGGGGCGAGTGGCGATGGTGGGCACGCTGCGAGCCGGAATGGGGGCCTTGCCCCCGCCCGGCTCGCCGACGGTTCGGCCTGCGGCGTCGAACAGCTGCCAGTGGAACGTACCGCCCGACTGGTAGCCGGGACCATCGCCCCAGGCAAGCAAGACATCGCCGGCGGCGTTGGTGGCCACCGTCGGGTTCTTCCTTCTGAACGCGCCCTCACCCGGCGGCGAGAACGCCTCGTCGAGGGCCGCCACATCGGCGACGTAGATCTCCCCCTGGGTTTCCCACGCCACCAGCGTGCGGTCGGAGCCGACCGCGAAGGTCGTCGTCGCCACCGGACAGGCGCCGATCTCCCAGGGTTGGACAAGGGCGTCGTCGAACGTTCGTCCCTGGTCGACGCTGGTCAGCAGATGCATCCCTCGACGGACGTTGTCGCCCGCGGCCCGATACGCCGTCCTGAGCACACCCTCCGGGTCGACGCTGGCGCGGAGACCGCAGCACCCGCACGCGCCGTGCTCGGGCGGGCTCACCGGTCGGGGGAGATCGAAGAGCACGCCGTTGTTCCGCGACACGGCCAGGTGCACGCGGCGACTCGCCTCCTCGCCGTCGCCCGAGTGCCAGAAGACATAGACGTTGCCCGCCTCGTCCACCGTCACGGCCGGGGCCGCCTCGATACCCACCTCGTCGTGCATCGAGAGAGTCTGCTGCTCCTGGAACATGCCGGTATGGTCGGTCCGAGCGTAGAAATGCCGGTTGGGGTCCTTGTGAAACCAGGTGGCATGCAACAGACCGTCCGGGCCAATCGCCAGCTGACCTCCGTCGATGGGGCCCAGACCGTGCACAGAGTGGGGATCACTGTTGACCCGCTCCGGCGCTGACCAGTCGTCGTCTCCCGGGGCCCGACTGACGTGCCAGAGATCGCCACTGCTCATCGACCCGGTGTAGTAGATGAGCTGCAGCACGCCAGCATCGTCGATGACCATCTGAGGGAGTGACGCACCCTCGGGCGCACGCAACACGACCACCTCGGGCGGTGGACCGGCGCAGGCGGCGGACCCGGCCAGCGCAACCGCGAGCAGGACGTAGCGCATGGTCATGGCGTTTCCTCTATGCGGTACAGCTTTGTCATGGTTCGAATGAACAGTGCACCATCGGCCACCGCGGGCGAAGCGAAGGCCAGCTCGTCCAGGCTGTTCACCGCCAGTTCCTCATAGGTGTCGCCCGCGGAAATGACGAACGTATCGCCCTGCTCGCTCAGCAAATACACCTTTCCGTCGGCGGCCCACGGCGACGCCGCGAAGCTCGCACCACCGCCACCGACCCGCTCGCGATACACGCGCTGGCCGGTATGGGTATCGAAGACGTTGAGAATCCCGTTGTCGAAGATCGAGTAGAGACGCCCGCGGTAGACCAGCGGTGACGGCACGTAGGGCATGCCGGCGGGCTGCAGCCACGCCACGTGCTCGCTGTCGGTCTCGCCCTCCGCCAGGGTGATGTCGCCCTCGGCGCCAGGTTGCACCGCCGCCAGCGGCCGATTGGGACCACCCTGCGCACCGGTCCCGACGCAGACGTGCTGGTCGTCAGCGACCGGCGTCGGCGTCGGCTGGCCGCTCAGACCGCCCAGCCGCCACAACTCGTTGCCCTCCTGGTCGTAGCTGATCGCATGCCCGAGCCCCACGGTGACCAGCTCGGTCCGCTGCGCATGGCGCCAGACATACGGCGTCGACCAGCCCGATGGGAAGAACCCCTCCGGCACCAGCCGCTCGACGCTGAAGACCTCGATGCCCGACCCCTTGCCATACGCCGAGAGATAGGAGCGAGTGAGGTTGTCATTCAGGACGTAGATCAGCTCGTCGTCGACGGCCACCGACGACGCGGTGCCGAAATCGAGGTAGATCGGATACGGATCGAACCGCGTCGACCAGACCGGCTCGCCAGACAGGCTGGTGACGAACAGTCCGATGTTGCCGATGTGCACGTAGATGTACTCACCGTCGGTGACCGGCGTTTCCAAGGCGTAGCTGTTCTTCCGATGTCGGCCGCCTGGCGCCTGACCTCGGTGTAGCTCCTCGAACCACAACGTCCGACCCGTGGCCGCGTCCAGACAGTAGAGCATCCAGCGGACGGGGGCCGACTCGTGGGTGGTGGTCTCGATGTCGCGAGCCGAGACCTGTTCCATCGCCTCGTCCTGGGTGAGCCCCTGCTCCATCAGCTCGGCCAGCAGGTCGTTGCCGAAGATGCCGGGCTCCGGCGCCTTGTACTCGCCCTGGATGATGGCCGAGGTGAGATAGACCCGGTCTTCCCACACGATGGGCGACGACCATCCGGTGCCACCGATGGTGACGGCCCAGGTGACGTTCTCGTCGGCCGACCAGGTGTCCGGCAGCTGCGCCCCGTCGGCAATGGCCCGACCGTCCGGCCCGCGGAACTGCGGCCAGTGCTGGCCGGCCACGGGCTGACCACACGACAGCAACAGCGCGACGACGATCCAGCCCTGCCGAGTCATCTGTCTATGGTAAGACAGTGATGGGAGGTCACGTGCTCAGCCTTTATGCTCGACGCCGGTTCCTTGTCGTCTGTCCGACCCTGCTGGTCGCCGTGGTGGTAACGGGCTGCGATACACCACCCCCACCGGTCGAGCCTGCCCCGACCGGCGACTTCCCCGGTCTGACCTACGAACGCTACACCCTGGACAACAGGCTCGAGGTGGTGCTGCACGAGGACCACTCTGACCCGATCGTGGCGGTAGCCACCATCGTCCATGTGGGCTCGAGCCGCGAGCGACCGGGCCGCACGGGCTTCGCGCACTTCTTCGAGCACATGTCGTTCAACGACTCGGAGAACGTCCCTCGCGGCGCCAACCGGAAGCTGATCCCCGAACTGGGCGGTACGCGGAACGGTGGCACCAGCCGCGACATGACCATCTACTACGAGGTGGTGCCGAGAGACGCGTTCGAGAAGATCCTCTGGATCGACTCGGATCGGCTTGGCTTCATGATCAACACCGTCACCGAGGCCGCGCTCGAACGCGAGAAACAGGTCGTCAAAAACGAGAAGCGGCAGCGCGTCGACAACGCCCCCTACGGTCACACCCGGACCGTGCAGCAGGCGGCGCTCTATCCGGAGGACCACCCGTATCACTGGACCGTGATCGGCTCGCTCGACGATCTGCAGAGCGCCACGCTCGAGGACGTGCAGTCGTTCTACACCCGGCTGTACGGCGCCAACAACGCCACGCTCGTGATTGCCGGCGACATCGACATCGAAGAGACCAAACGGCTGGTCGAGTACTGGTTCGGCGAGATCCGGCAGGGTCCGACCGTGGCGGCGCCCTACCCGCAACCGGTCTATCTCGACGCCACGCGGTCGTTGATGTACGAAGACAACTTCGCGACCCTCCCGGAGCTGCAACTCGTGTTTCCCACCGTTGAGCAGTTTCACGAAGATCACTACGCGCTCGACCTGCTGGCCGCGCTGCTTGCCGGCAACCGGGAATCACCGCTGTACCAGGCGGTAGTGGAGGAACAGCAGCTGGCCCCGGACGTCTCGGTGGGACATCGCGCCGCCGAAATCGCCGGCGAGCTGGTGTTCAGAGTGCGGGCCACCGCCGACACCGACCTGGACAGCGTCGTGGCCGCCGTCGACGAGGCGCTTGACCAGTTCGAACAAGACGGCGTCGGCCCGGACGCGCTGGCGCGCGTCAAGGTGCAGGCCGAGCGCAGCCTGCATCAGCGGATCGGCAGCGTGCTCGACAAGGCGTTCGAGCTGGCGGAAGGGAACGAGTTCGCCGGCGATCCGAACCACATCGCCACGATCGCGAGCCGAACCGCGGCCGTGACCGCCGACGAGGTCATGGCGGCCTACCGGCGCTATATCAAGGACCGGCCGCGGATCATGACCAGCTTCGTGCCGCGTGGCCGACCCGAGCTCGCGCTCGAAGGCGCCGACCGCGCCCACGTCGTCGAAGAAGAGATCGTGGCTGGCGCCGAAGACGAGGTCACCCAGGGGGACGAAGCACGGTACCGACGTACGCCAACCGAAGCTGACCGGTCGGAGCCCCCGCTCGGTTTCACCCCGCTCGTCAGGGCTCCAGAGGTCTGGCAAAGCCAGCTCGACAACGGGCTCGACGTCTACGGCATCGAGCATCGCGAGAGCCAGCTCGTCGAGTTCGACCTCACGATTCCGGGCGGCCAGCTGCAGGATCCGGAGGGCAAGACGGGGGTGGCCGGGCTTCTTGCCTCACTGCTGCTGGAAGGCACAGCCCGCCGCACGCCGAATGAGCTCGAGGCGGCCATCGATCTGCTGGGCGCCCGGCTCAGCGTCTCGTCCGGTCGTGAGGCGATCCGGCTGACCGGGAGCACCCTGGCTCGGACGTTCGAACCGACGATGGCCCTGGTGAGCGAGATGCTGCTCACGCCGAGGTGGGACGAGGACGAGTTCGACCGTCTGACACGTGAACTGACGACACGGCTCAAGGACCGCGAGTCGAGTCCGCCCGCCATCGCCAGTGACGTGTTCTATCGCCTCCTCTACGGCGACGACCACGTGTTCGGCACGCCACCGGCGGGGACGCCAGAGACGACGGCCGGCATCACGCTGGACGACCTGCGGGACTACAACGAGCGCGTGTTCTCACCATCCGACGCCTCCTTCCATGTGACCGGCGCCGTCAGCCAGCAAGCGGCGGTGGGCGCCCTCGCGGCGCTGGGCACCAACTGGGAGGCACGGCCGGTCGACCAGTCGCCGCAACCGGCGCCGGCATCGGCCGAGGCGGGACGCATCTACTTCGTGGACGTTCCCGACGCGAAGCAGTCCGTGCTGATGGCCGGCCGGCTCGCCCTCTCGGCCGAAGACGACGCCTGGACGCGGCTCGACTTCGCCAACGAACGGATCGGCGGCAGCTCCAGCGGTCGCCTGTTTCAACTGCTCAGGATCGAGAAGGGCTACACCTACGGCGCCCGGTCGAGCATCGGCACCACCCGGGAGGTCGCGCCGTGGCTGGCGCAGACCAGCGTCCGAGCCAACGTCACGCTCGAATCGCTCCAGCTACTGCAGGAGCAGATCCGCGACTACGCCCCGACCTTCACCGAGGAGGATGTCGAGGTCACCCGCAACCAGATCGTGAAGGGCAACACTCGAGCCTTCGAGTCGCTCGGCGCGAAGCTCGGACTGCTACGGCAGATGAGCCGCCTGGGCAAGCCGGCCGACTTCGTCGAGCGGGATCAGGAGACGCTGCTCGCGATGACGCTCGACGACTTCCGCGACACAATCACCACCCACCTGGACGAGAGCCAGATGATCTACGTCGTGGTGGGTGACGCCGAGACCCAGCTCGACCGGATGGCCGAGCTGGGGTTGGGTGAGCCTGTGGTCGTGGCCCGCTAGAGAGCCGACTGGTCCCTACGGGTAATCCGGGTCGTACACTTCGAACTGGAAGGGGCCGATCTCCTCAGGATAGCCCTCGATGCTCGCCAAGTAGGTCGACGCCGTGTGCTCGGTGTCGTTGATCCAGATGGACGTAATCCGCCAGAGCCGCGCGTCCTCGTCGTCGCTAAGCTCCTCGGACGTCAGCAGCTTGATCGCGACCGGACGGCGGAGCTCGAGGTCGTCGGCGAGGAAGACTTCCCCCATCCCGCCAGCTCCCAGCTGCCGCCGGATCCGATAGTGCGAGACCACCTCGTTGGCTTGCATCGTCTTTCCGACGCAAAGGACGGGCCACAGGCGCTCAGTTCCACACCCCGACCGTCACCCGAAGCGCCGTACGAAGACACGCGCAAGGCGAGCGGGCCGAGGGCCACCTATGTTGTGAATCGCCGCCAGTATACCCCTGAGGCGGCGGGCGACGCTTTCGGGAATCCGGCGCGGGACGCGCTACTCGATCGACAGCAGCTCGACCTCGAAGACGAGGGCGGCGTTGCCCGGAATGCCGGGACGGCCCTGGGGGCCATAGGCAAGGTCGGGCGGGCAGACGAGCGTGCTCTTGCCGCCAACGGCGATCTGCTGCAGCCCTTCGGTCCAACAGGGAATCACTCCCGACAAGGGGAAGGTGGCTGGCTCGCCGCGGGTGACCGAGCTGTCGAACACGGTGCCGTCCCTGAGGGTGCCGTGATAGTGGACCTGCACGGTATCGTCGGCGGTGGGGGTGGCGCCGGTGCCGGCCGTCATCTCCATGATCACGATGCCTGAGTCGGTGCGCACCGCACCGTCCATGGCCGCCTGCTCCTCGATGAACGCGTTCGCCAGCTCGAGCTCGCCCTCGGAAGCCACGGCCACCCTGGCCTCCATGAAGCCCTGAATCTGGGGGCCAAACTCGTTCAGCTCGACCAGCGCGTCTTCACCCAGGACCGCGTCGCTGAGCCCCCGCTGTACGTAGGCGAGCTCGTCGGCAGTCAAGCCGGCCGGCATGAGGTTCTGCGCCAGCGCCTGGCCGAGCGCGTTCAGGATCCGCTGGTCGTCTGTTTCGGGCACGCCGCCCGATATCGGCGCCGACGACGACCCACCCGAGCCGGCGCCTCCCGGCGCGCCCTCGCCACAGGCGATCAGGACACAGCTGGCGGCGACCAGAAGAGTGGTGGAAAGTGCGGTCCGCATGGCTGGTTCCTTTAAGGGGAGTATCGGCGACGCTGTAGCGCGCCGCGCTCGCGGCGGGTGTGGCCAGATCTTACGTCATTCGGCCGGTCGAGGTCACGTCAGGCCCCCCTGGACATACTGCTCGGCAGCTCGCTCAGAGAGCTCGTCGTGCAGCTCCTGCGCTTCCGCATGACGGCCACGTGCCGCCAGCGCCGATACGGCCGAGACGAGGATGAAGGGTGCCGGTCCGAATCGATTGAGCGCCGAGAGCGCGGTGACAACGGCCTCGAGCGGGCGATGCCCGGCCAGGTACGCGGTCGTGAGCGCCACGTAGCTGACGAGCCCTTCCGCGTCGAGCTCAATACCCGAGAGGGCCGATTCGACCGCCTCATCAACCCGGCCAGACGTCGCCAGCAGGTTCGCCTCATAGCCCGCCGCCAGCGCCGAATAGGGGTCGGCTCGCCGCGCAAGCCGCAGCTCCTCGAGCGCTTCTTCCAACCGGCCCATCACCAGTCCGAGGACGAAGGTGGCGCGCCGCGCCCGAGCCGCCACCATTCCCGGACAAGTCGTTTCGCTATCCCCGACGCACGACCACCGATCAGAACGACGGGCAGCCGTAGGGAGAGGCAGTCTCAGGGGGTCGCCGCCTGGGCACCGCGGCCGCGGAACCACCGGAACGCGACATAGAGAAGGATGGCGCCGAGCAGCACCGCTCCCACGAGCGGGTAGTTCTGCTGTAGCGTCTCGAGGGCGCGGTCGCCCAGTCTCACGGCCAGATAGGCTTCGGCACCGAAGCGGATCATCCGGGCCGCGAACACGGCCGCCGCGAAACGGGGCCATGGGATACCGACCAGACCCGCCACGAGCATGAACACCTTCGTGGGAAACGGCGGCGGCGCGAGCAACGCCACCATCACGGCCGCCACGTCGTTGTCGCGGACCTTGGCGGTGACCCGCTCGACCTTCTCCTGGTCGAGCCGCCGGACGGCGACCTCTCCGCCGGTGCGACCGACCCGGTAGAGCACCAGACAGCCGAGGGTAGAGCCCACGGCCGCGATCAAGGCCACGAGCAGGAACAGCGAGGGCTGCTGCCAGGCGAGCAGCATCAGGACGATATCCACCCCACCGGGCAGCGGGATCCCGGCCGAGTCCAGCACGGCGATCAGAAACAGCCCGGGAAGACCGAGGGGCAGCAGGCTGTCGCGCAATGCGTCCATGAAGACGGTGGTTGGGTGAGCGTGACGACGAGATTATAGTCCCGACTGCCCTTCTCGTCGTGGTATTCTAAGGCCTGGAAATCGAGCCGGCCCCGGGCTGTAAGGCCTCGGAGTCGACGGGTCTTCCAACACGCTTTCCCCACAGCGCGTCGCTCTCGACAGACCCGTTCGTCTGCTCCGGCAGGGCCTCATCTCGCCCCAGGAGGTGCATACATGGCAACACGCGGACGACCTACTCAACAGAAACGGCAACGTGAGCGCGCCCGTCAGGAGCAGCGTAAGATGAAGGAAGCCCGTCGGCAAGAGGCCAAGGAGCGGCGAGCCGCCGCCCCGGCGCCTCCCCCCGGAAGCGATCCGGACCTGGACGGGATCGTCGCCGGGCCCCAGCCGATGAGCGAGTGGCAGGTCGAAGGACTGGCCGAATTCGAGCCCAAGGACGACGAAGAGGAAGAGGAAGAAGCGGCCGCCCAGACCAGCTGACGCCCCGACTAGCGGCTCGCCATTGGCTGGCCGCTCAGTCCTGTCGGAGCGCCACCATCGGGGTTACGCGCGTCGCCCGCCGAGGCCGGCCATCAGCCCGCCAAGGCCGCCGCCACCTCCGGTTTGCTTGCCCATGGCACCCATGGCGGCAGCCGCCACCAGCGGAAGCAGCTTCTTGGGCACGCCGGCGTCGAGTCCGGTCTGGCCGGCGGCATGCGCCTCCACGTTCCGGCTGACGTCCTTGCTCCCGAGGATGTGTCCAAGGATCTTGTTTCCGTCAGCGAGCGCCGCACCTTCGCTGAGCGCCCCCGGCTGATCGAGGTAGCGGGCATGATTACCCTTGGTCAGGGCACCGAGCAGTCCTCCATCCCCCCGCTCTACTTGGCGTTCCGGGCCAGTCCCTTGGTCAGCGCCGGTGCCATCTGACGAACGGCGTTCTGCGCATCCGCCTCTCCAAGGCCGACCTGTTTGGCAAGCTCGCCGATGACGCCGCCGTTGTTCGCACTGACCAATGTCTCGATCAGGTTCATGCGTCCCTCATTCACTGGCGCGAACGACCTCGTCAATCGAGGCCGCCGCGATCGGATGATAGCCCGGACGAGCGCGCTCATAGATAGCCGCCGCGCGAGCCCGCCCCTCGGGCGTCGTGACGAGCTCGTCATAGAGCGGCTTAATCAGTTTCCGGCGACCGATCTCGACCAGATACCGATCGAGACGGGACCAGGCCGGCGCGTAGTCGTTACGCACCGCGATCAGCAGCCACACATGGGCCACCTCGGCGTTGCCGACCTCGGTAAGACCGAACGCCGCATCGAGCTCGTCGAGACGGGCCGTCGAAAGCGTGGGCGGGAGCGAGCGGAGGAAGTGCAGCCACTCCTGCGTCGACCATGCCGCGGCGGGCAGCGTCGACGAGACCCGATCTCCAGCGGCCCAGTCGTTGGCCAGCGCAGCCACCCGGACGAGCGCATCGGACTCGGTTCGGGGTGCGTCATCCGGCAGCCCCGGCTCTTCGATCCATCCGTCGACGTCGACCGCGGCCCTCACCTCGGTGTCCGCGAGATAGGTATCGAGGTAGGCGATGAAGTCCGCCGTCGTGATGCTCCGGAACGCGAAGTGGTCGAAGTAGCCGCGCAGGAATCGGTCGAAGCGCTCCCGACCGACCAGGCCTTCGAGCCGCCGAAGGAACAGCTCGCCCTTCAGATACGGCACCTGGGTAAAGCCGTCGTCCGGGTCTCGTCCGGAGAGATCGACATGGAGGATCTGATCGGGGGGCGGAAGCCGATCCAGTTCTTCAGCCAACGTCTCCCAGTCGAGTGTCGCCTCCATCGCCACCCGCTCCGGTCCGAAGACCGCCTCGAGGATCCGGCGCTCGAGATACACCGTGAACCCTTCGTTCAACCAGAAATCGCGCCAGCTGGCGTTCGTCACCAGATTGCCAGACCACGAGTGCGCCAGCTCGTGCGCCACCAACCCTACGAGGCTCTTGTCTCCGGCGATCACGGTCGGGGTGGCAAAGGTCAGTCGCGGGTTCTCCATCCCGCCAAACGGAAAGCTCGGCGGCAGCACCAACAGGTCGTACCGCTCCCATCGATACGGACCGTAGAGCTGCTCGGTCGCCACCATCATCGCTTCGGTGTCGTCGAACTCGGCCGCGGCGGCCGCGACCACCGACGGCTCGGCCCACACCCCGGTCCGGTCGCTCATCGCCCGGAACTCGAGGTCACCGACCGCCAGCGCGATGAGGTAGGACGGAATCGGCTGCCGCATCTCGAAGCGGAACTCGCCACCGAGCGGCGCGGCGAGATCGGTGTCGGCGCTCATCACCGCGCGAAGCGCGGCCGGTGTGCGCACCGTCGCGGTATAGGTGACCCGCACGCCAGGCGTGTCCTGCAGCGGGATCCAGCTACGCGCATGAATCGCCTGCGACTGCGTGAACATGAACGGCTGCTCGCCGCCGGCCGTTTGGGCTGGTTCCAACCACTGGACACCGGAGGCCTCCGCGCTGGTCCGGTAGGCGATGCGGACGCGGGTGGCATCGGCGTCGAGCGTGACCCGCAGCCCCGCGCCAAGGACGGGGTCGGGCTCGTCGAGAGCGAATGCGGCCGCGCGCCAGGCCCCACCGGCGCCCGACTGCTCCACCGTACCGATCGTCAGATCCCGCGTATCGAGCCAGAGCGTATCGGCGTCGGTGGCGACCCGTTCGACCTGGAGCGTGACGCTGCCGTCGAGGGTCCGGTCTTCGAACCCCACATCCCAGTCCAAATCGAGATGACGAACCACGATCTGGTCTGGCGTGGCGTAGGAATGAGCATCAGGTCCGTGCGACATGGTGATATCCGATCGGGAGGCAGGCGTCGACGAGCGCTCACAGGACGTCGAGAGGCTCCCCAGCAACAGCACGAGAACGATCCGGTAGAGAGCGGTGCGCCCCATCGTGGTCAGGATACCAAGTGGTCCAGGCGGTTGGAGTACACTGGGGGGTGGCGCGCGGCGGTGTGGGATCTCCCACGGCGGCGTGAGCGTCTCAAGAATAGAGGCGCGGAGGCGCCCGAGCAACTTAGGGGAAGGAGAACGGACGATGGCCTCGGAGCATACGCTGAAGTTCACCGACGCTGATTTCGATCAGGCGGTGTTGCAATCCGATAAGCCGGTGCTGGTGGATTTCTGGGCCGAGTGGTGTGGCCCGTGTCGGATGATTGCGCCGGCCGTCGAAGGACTGGCCGACGACTACAACGGTCGCGTGGCGGTGGGCAAGCTGAACATCGACGAGAACCCGAACACGCCGATGAAGTATGGCGTGCGATCGATCCCGACGCTCCTGCTCTTCAAGGGCGGCGAGGTGGTCGAAGCGACCGTTGGCGTGGCCGGCAAGGAACAGCTGGCCGCCCTGCTCGACAAGCACGCTGGCCAGGGCGCCAGCGCGTAACCACGACCTGCCGGCTCCGTGTTCACACACGAGAAGGCCCGCTCTTCGGAGCGGGCCTTCGCTTTGTACGGTCAGTACACCTCCAGGTCGCGACCATAGACCACCTCGCCGTCGAAACTCAGCCGAACCTGCTCGACCATGTCTTCATCAGTGTCGCCACCCAGGTGTAGCTGATGGGTCAGGATCACCATGCCGACGCCGGCGTCGGCCGCGATCTGGCCGACCTTGACGGCCGAGGTGTGGAAGGTGCCGTGATACTGCTGCGTGGGCGCCTCCCGCTCCCGCAGCCCGGCCGCGCCATAGGCTTCGTGCACCAGCACGTCGGCCCCACGGGCAATCTCAGCGAGCCCATCGAACGGCCCGGTGTCGCCCGAGAACACGATGGTGCGATCGGCCGTGGTCAGCTTGTAGCCGAAGGCATGCTCCATCGTGCCGTGTGGCACGGCGAACGCCTCGACCCGGATCGTCTCGTCCTCATAGACCATGCCCGCGGCGATCTCTTGGGGTTCGACGACGAGCAGGTCGCGTCGCAGTTGTTCAGGCCCCTCTACCCGCACCCGGATGTCTTCGCTGAACGCATCGAGGAGCGAGTCGGTCATCCGCGTGAGTCCGGGCGGACCGAACGTCTGAAGCGGAGCGGCCCGACCGAGCACCCACGGAGACAGGATCAGGTCGGGATACCCGAGGGTGTGGTCCGAGTGCAGGTGCGTGAAGAACGCGAACCGCAGATTCTGTGGCTGTAGCGCCGTCAGCCCGCTGACGATCGCGCCGGCCGCGGCCCGTCGGACCACCCCGGGACCGGCATCCACGAGATACGCGGTGCCACCCGCCACCACCGCGGTGGCGGGTCCGAACCGGCCAGGCTCGGCTCCCGGCGTGCCGGTGCCGAGCATCACGATCCAGGTTCGCGACGGATCTCGGGCCTCGGGCTCGGCGGGTGCCGCCGGCGGCACCGGCTCGGTCGCGGGCGGCTGGACGGATCCGGACGATGGGACGGACGTCGGCCCCGGGTTCGAGGGCGCGTCGGCGCAGCCCAGGCCGGCCAGAATCCCCAGAACCGCCATCAGTGCGGCCGGTCGCGGTGTCGGCATGGGCCGGATTATAGCTGCGGCCTTGTGCGGTATCCTGGGTGGTGCCAGTGTCGAGGACCCACGTGATGACTCACCCCATCGATTCGCCCCCCGTGAGCCGGTCGCCCCGCCGAGGGGCGTTACTCGCCTGGCTGGTGGCCGTGGCTGGCGCCGCGACGGGCTGCAGCGTGGAACTGGCGCCGTCGACACGGGCCATCGCCGAGGAACCTGAGGCGGCGACCCAGCAGGTGTCCGGCGACGTGGGACGGCCGACGGCGGCGCAGCTCCCGGAGATGCCGCCGCCCTATGGCGATCTGCGCTCCGACGAACAGGCACGGATCAGCCTCTTCGAGAACACCAGCCCGTCGGTGGTCTATATCTCCACCGTCACGCGGCGTACGGACCTGTTCGGCCGCGGGGTCAGTGTGCCGCAGGGCAGCGGCACCGGATTCGTCTGGGATGACGAAGGTCACATCGTCACGAATTACCACGTCATCCAGGGCGCGTCGTCGGCCCGCGTGGTGATGCACGACCAGACGAGCCACATGGCCGAGTGGGTCGGCGGCTCGCCCAGGCACGATCTGGCGGTCTTGAAGATCGACGCGCCGGCCGCCGCGCTCAGCCAGGTCACGATCGGCGACAGCGACCGTTTGCGGGTCGGGCAGAGTGTCTACGCCATCGGCAACCCGTTTGGCCTGAACGCGACACTCACCACCGGGATCGTCTCAGCGTTGAATCGACAGATTCCCGGACTGACCAATGGCGCCATCATCGAGAACGTGATTCAGATTGACGCCGCGATCAACCCGGGCAATTCGGGCGGACCGTTGCTCGACAGCCAGGGCCGGCTGATCGGCGTCAACAGCCAGATCGCCAGCCCATCCGGCGCGTCGGCCGGTGTTGGATTCGCGGTGCCGGTCAACACGGTCGAGCGGGTGGTCCCCCAGCTGATCGCGAATGGTGAATACACGCCCGCTCAGCTCGGTATCAGCGTCGCGTCGGCCCGTCTCAATCAGCTGGTCGCGCAGCGGCTGGGCGTCTCCGGGGTGCTGATCGCCCAGATCGTTCCCGGATCGGGCGCCGACCGGGCCGGGCTTCAGGGCACCGATCCCAATGCCGACCAGCTCGGCGACATCATCGTGGAAGTAGCTGGCGACGCGGTCTCGTCGCTGAGCGACCTCCGCCAGGTGCTCGATCGATACAAACCAGGGGACGACGTCGACGTGTCGCTCTACCGGGATGGCGACGTGGGACGGGTCGAAACGGTCCGCGTCCGTCTAATGTGATCAGTCGAGGCGCACGGCCCGCAGCTTGAGATACGACCCCGGCTCGTACTCATGGGCGATCGGCAAGTGCGGCGGGGGAAACCGCGGTCCTGGACCGCAAGCTGTCCAGCCCCTCGTCATCAAAGGAGCAGACGTCATGACCTTCTTGCTCGATCTCCTGATCCTTCTGCACGTCACGACCGGCTTCGTCGGACTTGCCGCGTTCTGGGTACCGGTCTTCGCCCGAAAGGGCGGCGTGGCCCACAAGCGATTTGGCGCGATCTACACCTATTGCGCCTACGTGGTCACGCTGTCGGCGGTAACTGCCTCGATCGGTCGAGTGGCGCGGTATCGCGCCGACGGCCTCACCGTCGCCGACGAACCGGCGCTCTACGGGTTCGCGCTGTTCCTCGGCTATCTCGGCGTCGCGACGTTCGCGTCGGTACGTCAGTCCATCCGCGCCGTCCAGACCCGTCACGATCCGGGCGCCCTTCGCACGCCGTTCCACCTCGGGTTGGCTTATGCCTCGGTGGGCGGCAGCCTCGGCGTGATCGGCTACGCTCTGGCGTTCGAGTCGAGCGCATCACCGATTCTGTTCGCGTTAAGCCCGATCGGGATCTTCACCGGCCTGTGGATGATCAACCTGATGCGCCACCCGGATGCGGAGCACATGGGCTGGTTCTACAGCCACATGGGCTCGATGCTCGGCGGAGGGATCGCCTTCCACACGGCATTCGCCGTGTTCGGCGCGCAGCGGCTGTGGGACTACTCGTTGTCAGGAAGCCTGGCGGTCGTGCCCTGGATTCTGCCGACCGTCATCGGGATCCCGGGCATCATCCTGGGACGACGCTACTACCAGAAGAAGTTCAACCGAGCCGAATCGCCCGCCGCAGCCGAGCAGCCCGTGGTGAAAGCCCGCTGCATTCGAACGGCGCTGAATGACGCGTGAGCTACGTTGCTCCTCGGTCAAAAATCTCCGATTTTCTCCCTCGTCGCGCTTTGTCACACCTGCCCAGCACCGTTCTCGGTGCGACGCGGGGTTTCACCACGAGCTGCTAAGGTCCAGCGGTCTTCAACTGGTGCCAGGCGCCGAGTCCGGGATCTCGAAGGACACCGAAGATGCGTTCGTGGTCGTCCCACATCTGGGTGGCGGTGACATCGATGCCCGCAAGGTCGCAGTAAACAAGCGCGAACGCCACGGCATACTGCGCGGGCAGTCGGTCGTCACCCACATCGTCGGCGATGTCGTCGTAGGTCGGATCCAGTTCGGCGATCCAGGCGGCGGCCTGCTCGAGACCGTGCGCCCGAGGCATGTAGAGCAGCGGCGAATCGGCCACCTGGTAGGTGCCCACCTGCATGGCGTACATCAAGCCGCCCAGCTCTGGGTTCCGCCCCGGCGGTACCGGCACCAAGGTGTCGTCGGCGCCGGCCGGGGCGAGATCCCGCTGACGCCCCACGGCACGCAGTTGCCAGGTGCGCGGCTCGTCGTCGAACAACCGGACCCAGCCGTCACGGCGGGCGACCATGTCCCGATGGCCCTCGGGAGCAACAAACGACATCCCGACCGGCGAGGTCACGACCAGACGGGCGCCGCTCAGGTTCCGGATGTTGATGGTGACGCTGGAGTCGTCGCGGCCGCGCACCTCGGCCTCCACCAACCCCCGCGCCATCGCGTCGAACAGATCGACGCTTTGCGCGCGCGCTCCGGGCACGGTGGCGTCGTCGGCCCCGGTCAGAATGAACAGATGCTGACCGGGCAGAAACTCATGCAGATCGACCAGGGCAAAGCCGGCGGGCAGCCATTCGTCCAGCACCTGTCGGACCGACATCGCATGGTCCGCCTTGAGGTGGTCGCCGGTGCCGTCCTCGACCCGATACTCGAGGAGCGCCACCCGCCCCCCCGTGGCGAGCGACGCTCGCATCCCGGCCAGCATCGCCTGGTAGTCCGACATCTCGTGGTAGACGTCGGCCAGGATGATCCAGTCCACTTCACCCGCGGGCAACTTCGGGTCGTCGGGCGTGCTGAGCACCGGCACGACGCCCTCCACTCCCTCCTGGGCCGCCAGGTCCCGCATGATGTCCAGCATCTCCCGCTGGATGTCGACGCAGTAGACGCGGCCACCCGGCGCCACCTGTGGCGCCATCCGTCGAGCGTAGTAACCGGAGCCGCACCCGATGTCGGCGACCACGTCACCCGGCTCGAGGCCCATGGTGGCGAGCACCTCCTCGGGCCGCTCCTCGGCCACCCGCTCCGCCCGCTCGAGCCATTGAGCTCCTCGGAAGCTCATGTAGTCCGCAGGTACCCGATGACGCTCGGTCCGGTCGGGCTCGCTCACCTGCGCCTGGGTCAGCACGGGGGTCAGCAGCCCGACGACGAGCGACAGCGCGATCCAGCCCGGCAGCGTTCTGGGGTCGGTCATGGTGGCGATATCCTCTCCGCTGGTCTCCCCAGCATAAACTTACCACCGTCTGATACGCTGCCGAGTGGATGGGGGACGACACACCAGCGACGGCCCGCGAGCGGTTTTTGTCCGCCTACCCGACCTACGTCGAGACCGCCTCGTTCGACGAGGTACGGACGCGTGAGTTCGCGCGGCTCGACGAGGCTGGCGTTGTGTATCTCGACTACACCGGCGGAGGGCTCTATCCGTCATCGGTCGTCACCGCCCACGCCGAGTTCCTCAACCATCACGTGCTCGGCAATCCCCACTCGGCGAACCGCCCGTCGGCGCTCGCCGGCGAGCGGATCGAGCAATGCCGCGCGCACGTCCTCCGCTACTTCAACGCCGACCCCGCGGAGTACGCCGTGGTGTTCACCGCCAACGCCAGCCACGCCCTCAAGCTGGTCGGCGAAGCCTATCCGTTCGCGCCGGGCGACCAACTCCTGCTGACGTTCGACAACCACAACTCGGTCAACGGCATCCGGGAGTTCGACCGGGCGCATGGCGCCGAAACCGCCTATGTGCCTGTCGTGCCACC
>CAJWMX010000002.1 GCA_913043805.1 uncultured Acidobacteriota bacterium
ATCGATTATGGACGGACGCACTCTGGCTGGTGGCGCCGTGGCTGGAGTCACGCGACTGTTCCGGCTCGGTGGAGCGCACGCGGTCGCGGCGATGGCCTACGGGACCGCCTCGGTGCCGAAAGTGGACAAGATCGTCGGCCCCGGGAACGCGTATGTGGCCGCCGCCAAGGCTCAGGTCGCCGCCCTGTGCCCTATCGACTTCTACGCCGGCCCCACCGAAATCGTGATCGTCGCCACCGGCGGCAACCCAGAGTGGATCGCCGCCGATCTGGTGGCCCAGGCCGAACATGACCCGGATGCGCGAGCCATCGTCGTGACGCCGGACGAGCAACTGGCCAGCCGCATCGCCGCCGCGGTGACCGAACAGCTTCCGGCACAGGGTCCAGCTCGAACCTCGATCCGAGCCAATGGTGTCATCGTGGTCACGCCGACCCTCGACGCCGCGGTCGAGCTGGCGAACGAGATCGCTCCCGAGCACCTGGTCTGCGACCGCGAGTCCGTGGCGCGGCGTGCTACGAAGGCTGGCACCGTGTTCGTCGGACGGTATGGCGCCCAGGCCGCCGGCGACTACGCCACCGGCTCCAACCACGTGCTGCCCACCGGCGGCGCGGCGCGCTCACGCGGCGGACTGAGCGCGTCGGACTTCGTGCACGTCCACAGCGTTCAACGCCTGTCGCGGGCGGGGCTGTCAGGGCTGGCGCCCACGATCCTGCCGCTGGCCGAAGCCGAGGGACTACAGGCGCACGCCGAATCGGTGCGGGTGCGGCTGGCGCGAGGAAAGAAGAAGGCCCGATAGACATGCGACGCGCCCGTATCGACCGGCACACGGCCGAAACCCAGATCACCATTCGCCTGGGGATCGAGGGTCGAGGCTCGTATCAGATCCGGACCGGCATCCGCTTCTTCGATCACATGCTGGAGCTGACGACCAAACACGGCGGGTTCGATCTGCGTATCGAGGCCGATGGCGATCTCGACGTCGATCAGCACCACACCGTAGAGGATGTCGGGATTGCGCTGGGTGAAGCGGTGGCCAAGGCCATCGGGTCCCGCCGAGGCATCAATCGCGCAGGCTACTTCGTGATGCCGATGGACGAGACGCTCAGCGTCGCGGCCATCGATCTCAGTGGTCGTCCACATGCGGTGGTCGACCTGCGGCTCCGGGTCCACCACGTCGGTGATCTGCAGTCCGAGCTGATTCAGGACTTCTTCGAGGGGTTCGCGCAGGGCGCCCGGGCCAACGTCCACGTGAAGGTGCTCTACGGCCGGTCGAGCCACCATCAGGTAGAGGCGCTCTTCAAGGCGTTCGGCCGCGCGCTGCGGGTCGCCTGCGACAAGGACCCGAGAATGGCGAAGCGGCTCCCGAGCACCAAGGGGCTCCTGTGAGGACCGCCGAGAGATGATCGCGCTGATCGATTACGGCGCCGGGAACCTGACCTCGGTCCGTAAGGCACTGAGTCATCTCGGCGCTCGCTTCACCACCCCGTCGTCGCCCACCGAGGTGGGAGACGCACAGGGCATCATTGTGCCTGGCGTCGGCAACTTCGAGGTGACCGGGGCGCTGAGCGCCGAGTGGCGTACGGCGATCCTCGACCAGGTCTCCCACGCTCGCCCGCTTCTCGGCATCTGCGTCGGCATGCAGTGGCTGTTCGATGGCAGCGCCGAGGCGCCGTCCCACGAGGGACTCCGGGTGGTGAAGGGACTGTGCCGACAGCTCCCGGAGGAGGTCGCGGCCGACGATCCGGACATCGCCGAAGGCAGCGCGGCCGATGGACGGGGACGACTCAAGGTGCCTCATGTCGGATGGAACTCCCTGCACCTCACCCGCGAATCCTGGCTGCTCGACGGGGTGAAGGAGGGCGACCAGGTGTACTTCACCCATTCGTTCGCCGCGCCGGTGACCGAGGACTGCGTGGGCGCCACGCGCTACGGGGTCGAGTTCGCCGCGGCGGTGGAGCGAGGACAGGTCGGCGGCGTGCAGTTCCATCCGGAGAAATCCTCCGACGTCGGACTGCGAATCCTGGGGAACTTCCTCCGTCGCGTCGACGGGTAGCCACGAGACGACTCATGCTCTCGAAACGGATCATCGCCTGCCTGGACGTCCGAGACGGCTCGGTGGTCAAGGGGATCAACTTCGAAGGTCTTCGCAAGGCCGGCGACCCCGCGACACTAGCTCGCCGCTACAACCGCGAAGGCATCGACGAGGTCGTGATCCTCGATGTGACGGCGACCATCGAGGGACGCAAGGCGCTGGCCGAAACCATCAGAGCGGTGGCGAGCGAGATCTTCCTCCCCCTGTGCGTCGGGGGTGGTATCCGTGGCGAAGAGCATGCCGAGGCGGCCATCGAGGCGGGCGCCGACAAGGTTGGCATCAACACCGCCGCCCTGAGACAACCCGAGCTGATCACCACGCTGGCGCGACGCTATGGCAGTCAGGCCGTCATCGTCGCCATCGATGCCAAGCGCGAAGGCGGTCGGTTCAAGATCTACGTGCGCAGCGGACAGGAAAGCACCGAGCGAGACGCGGTCGAGTGGGCCAGAGAGGCGGCGGACCGCGGGGCCGGCGAGATCCTGCTGACCTCCATCGACCGCGACGGAACCAAGTCCGGTTTCGACTGCGAGCTGACGGCCGCCGTCTCCGAAGCGGTGCCGATTCCGGTCATCGCGTCCGGAGGCGCCGGCAACTTCGACCACTTCGTCGACGTCTTCCGGGCCGGCCGGGCGGACGCCGCGCTGGCCGCGTCCATCTTCCACTACGCCGAACACGCGGTCGAGGATCTCAAGGCGCATCTGCATCAGCATGAGATTCCGGTACGGCTGGAGACCACCTGACGCATGCTGATTCCCTCGATCGATCTCAAAGACGGCCAGGTCGTCCAACTCGTGCAAGGCGAACGCCTGGCGCTGGCCAGCGATGATCTGGACGGCTGGATCGAGCGCTTCTCCCGATTTCCCAAGGTTCAGCTGATCGACCTGGACGCTGCGATCGGCTCCGGCACCAACGACACGCTCGTGCGCCAAGTCGCGCCCAGGTTGCCCTGTCGGGTGGGCGGCGGCATTCGCTCGGTGGAACGCGCCCGGGAAGTGCTGAGCTACGGGGCCGGTGCCGTCATCGTGAGCTCGTCGCTGTTCCGCGACGGCCGTCCGGACCTCGACTTCGCACGCGCGCTCGCTGAGGCCGTGGGGCCCGAACGGGTCATCGGTGCCGTCGACAGCAAGGCCGGCAAGGTGGTGATCCGGGGCTGGCGGGAAGAGGTCGACGTGACGCCGATGGAAGCGGTCCGTGAGCTCGAGCCGTACTGTGGCGAGTTCCTCTACACCCACGTCGACCGGGAAGGACTGATGCAGGGCACCGACATGAGCGCCATCGAGGCGGTCGCGGCGGCGACCACCCGTCCGGTGACCGCGGCGGGCGGCATCACCACGCGCGAGGAGATCGAGACCCTCGACGCGGCCGGCATCGATGCAGTCGTTGGCATGGCCATCTATACCGGCGCACTCTCGCTGGATCAGCTTTCCCCCGGCCCGCCCCGGTCCAGCGCATGACCCAGCAGTGGGATCCGGACGCCTACGACCAGCACGCGCGCTTCGTGTCAGACCTGGGTGCGCCGGTCCTCGATCTGCTAGAGCCGCTCGCCGGGGAACGAGTCCTCGACCTCGGGTGCGGCGACGGCGCCCTCACCGAACGGCTTCGACGTGCGGGGTGTCTCGTCGTCGCCGTCGACAGCAGCCCCGAGCAGGTGTGGGCCGCCCTGGAGCGCGGTCTCGACGCTCGGATCATCGACGTCCGCGAGCTGGACTTCGAGGGTGAATTCGACGCCGTCTTCAGCAACGCCGCGCTCCACTGGGTCTCGGAAGCCGATCTCGTCATCCGTGGTGTCTGGCGCGCCCTGACACCGGGCGGCCGATTCGTGGCCGAGATGGGCGGCGCCGGCTGCGTGCAGTCGATCCGCGACGCGCTCGGCTCCGCCCTTGCCACCCGCGGGGTCGACTCTGCGAGTGTCGATCCCTGGTACTTCCCGACCGAAGACGAGTATCGGACGAGGCTGGAACGAGGCGGCTTCGAGATCGAGTCGATTCAACGGTTCCCACGCCCGACGCCGCTCCCCGGCGACGTGTCACACTGGCTCGGCATCTTCGCTCAGCACTTTCTCGACGCGGTGGCCACCGACGAACGACCCACTGTCATCGAGGAAGTGCGAACCCAACTCGAGCCGGAGCTGAGGAACACCAACGGGGTCTGGGTGGTCGACTACGTGCGCCTCCGGTTCAAAGCCCGCCGGACCGAGTAGGCCCTCGCCCGGCCGAGCCAGCCTGGACCCGGCCTGCCGCTCCGTGCGGCCACTGGCCAGCGCCCTCCGGTAAGATGACGGGCGATCACCATGAACCCGCCCGCCCCACCATCGCCCGGCGGCCCGCTTCTGCGGCAGGCGGTGAGTTTCGCCGTGCGCGTCTACTACCGGGTCAAGCGTGTTGGCCCCGAGGTGCCCGACGGAGCGCTGCTCCTGGTCGCCAATCACCCGAACACCCTGCTTGACCCCTCGCTCATCCAAGCCACGTCCGGACGCGTGGTCAGGTTTCTCGCCAAGTCGACCCTCTTTCACGGACAGGTGTTGAGTCCGCTCATCCGCCGGTCTGGCGCGATACCGGTCTACCGAAAGATCGATCCTGGGGTCGATACCTCCCGCAACGTCGAGATGTTCACCGCCGTGCAGCAAGCGCTGGCGTCGGGCGAGGCCATCTGTCTGTTCCCCGAGGGCATCAGCCATGTCAGCGGCCGACTGGAGCCGCTCCGGACAGGCGCGGCGCGGATGGTCCTGACCAGCGCGGCGGCGGGCCACCCGGTCACGATCGTGCCGGTAGGACTCAACTTCGACCGGCTGCCGCTGTTCCGCTCCCGGGTGGTGGCGATGTACGGTCCCGCGTTCGACGGGGCCGACCTCGTGGAACGGTTTCGGGACGAGCCGCAGGAAGCGGCGCGAGCCCTGACCGAGCGGATCGCCGGCAACATGCGGCGGTTGCTGGTCGAGGCCAATCCCAGGGGCGATCTCCCGCTCGTCGCCAGAATCGACCGACTGTATGCGTCGGCGCACGGCGTCTCGCGCGATCCGGCGGAGAAGGTGCGTCGACGCTAGGCGATCGCCCAGGGCATTGACCGTCTGCGTGAAACGGACCCGGCACGCTACGAATCAGTGCTCGAAGACGTCCGTCTCTACGACGAACAGCGCCGCGCCTTCGGACTCAGGGACAGCGACCTCGACCGCCGGATGCCACCGCGCGAGGTCGCCAGGTTTCTGGTGCGCGAAGGTCTGAAGGCGGCGATGCTCCTGCCGCTCGCTCTCCTGGGCGTCGTCTGCTTTGCCCCGGCGTACTGGCTGACATGGGTGTTCAGCCGATGGGCGCCCGACCTGCAGAGTCGGGCCACCTGGCAGGTCGTCGGCGGCGTGGTGGTCTACGGCCTCTGGATCGGACTGCTCGCGGTGATGGCCGGCATCCTGTGGGGGCCGCAGTGGGGCGTGGGCGTCGGGCTGATCTTGCCGTTCATGGCGTTCGCGGAACTCGCGGCGTTCGAGCGAGAGGCGTCAGCATGGCGCCTGGTTCGGGCTTTTCTTGCAAGCCGGCAGACCCCCCTGCGGGCCAGGGCCAGCCTTCGACAGCAGCGAGCCGCGATCGCAGACGTCCTGGATCAGGTACGCGACTGGCTCGAGCAGCCCGCGACCGACGACCGATCCGAAGACGCGATCACGAAAACGTGATCGCCCCACGCCCGTCCAGGGAGGGCACTCGCCCCCACCTCGCCATAACTGCGTGAGTTACTTCACTTTCGTAGCCGCTCCGCCACCTGGTACGCCTCCTGCTCAAATCCTGGAGGGAGCCGGAGGAGTCATGAGACGACGATTGTCAGCGGAACACGGTTTTGGCGTCATGCAGGGGCTGTTCTCATTTCTCATCGTGGGCGGTGTCTCGGCGATGTACATGCCGAAGATGACCAAGATGCTGCATCACTATCTGTTGATGGGCGTGGCTCACGAGGTCGGCGCGCAGATTCGCGGAGCCCGCGTGTTGGCCGTCACGACCGGTACGACCGTGAGGGTCCGATTCAATTGCCCGGACCCAGGCGAATACCGGGTGCTCGAGGTAACCAACCGGCGTTCGATCGACAGCGACCGTGACCGCTGCTCGACGCGGGCCTTTCCGTACCCAGATCCCAGCCCTGGCAAGGGACCCGACCATGACGGTCCGCTGATGGCCCTCAAGGACGGTGTCCAGTTCAGCGATCACCAGGACTTCGACATCGGCCCGACCGGCGAGATCACACCCGTCGGCGGCAGCACGATCCCGATCCCGATCACGGTCTCGGACGGCGAGCGCACCTTCACCATGAACGTCCTGGCGAGCGGTGGCGTCGAGATGCTGGAGTAGGCGCCCGATCTCTTGGCGAGACCCAGAGACCTAGCGGATGCCCAGTTTGTCGGCTAGATCGTTGAAATCGGTCGCCACGATGTCGAACTCGGGGTCGGGGGTCGTGTCGATCTCGCGGTCTGGACCAAACTCTGTCGGGCGGGGTACGTAGCCGGTCTTGAGCCCCACTGCCGCGGCGGCCCGCAGATCGCCCTTGTGGGCGGCCACCATCATCACCTCGCCCGGCTCCAGACCGAGCAGATCCGCCGCCTTCAGATAGACCTCGGGCTCCGGCTTGTAGCTCTGAGCCAGCTCGGCCGACAGCACCGCGTCCCACGGCAAACCGGCGTTCTTGGCCATGTTGACCAGCAGCGACACATTGCCATTCGACAACGTCGCCAGCGTATAGCGGGTCTTGAGCCGCGTCAGCCCCGAGACCGAATCTGGCCAGGGCGTCAGACGGTGCCAGGCCAGATTGAGGTGAGCGCGCGCCTCCTCGTCGAGCGAGCTGAGCCCGAAGTCGGGAATGATGTCGTCGAGGATCATCCGGTGGAGCACGTCGATCTTCGCCCACGGAAGCTCGCCGCCCGTCACCCGACGCATTGCGGGCCCGTAGCCCCCGCGCCACGCGTCGGCGAACGCTGGCCAGTCGGCTTCGACCCCGGTCCGGGTCTGGAGGGCCTCACCCTCGCGGATGATCGATGACCGCCAATCGACGACGGTGCCAAACACGTCGAAGGTCATCGCCTTCACCATCGACAGATCTCCCGTAGGTTCCTGGATGGTCGCGCCCGCGCCCACCAGACTCACTCCGCTGACCACGGCGACGGCAACCACCACCCGACGCGCGATGCTCCGGATACTCATTGATCTGATCACTCCACGATGACGATCGAGCCGAGCGGGCTCTGGTTCAGCGCATCGATGTGGTCATGATACGTGCAAGTGCGGGCCGTGACGAAGTTTCCCGTTTCCCGGCTCTGGCCGGGCTCCAGATGGCCCACTTGATTCATCGCCGGACAATCCAGGTGGGCAGGGTCATCATCGGACGACATCTCATGCGCGATCGTCTCGTGTCGCAGCCGGACGATCTCGCGGCCAGCCTGGGCCTGGCCGCGGTCCTCATACGCCGCGCGCGAGTCGACAGTGACGCCGGTCTGGCCATCGAGGCGGAACAGATCGTGCGGAGGGCGCTGGAATGGGCACCCTCGGACTACAGCGCCAGACAGATGCTAGCCGCCGTACTGCTCTCGCAGCACCGGTTCCGCGATGCGATCGCCGTGGCGGATGGCACGCGGCGAGAGCAGCCGCGGGACCCGTGGAACTAAGGGCTCTAGGGCGACGTGAGACTGGAACTTGGAGACTACGCCGCAGCGTGGAACGACTATAACCGGATGGTCACTCTCCGCCCGGACGCGCAGTCCTATGCGCGTGTCGCCCACGCGCTCGAGCTACGAGGCGAGAGCGAACCGGCGCTTCGTGTCCTCGAGATGGCCAGGGAGGCGACAAGCGCGCACGACCCCGAAGCGCTGGCCTGGATCCACAGTCCGCTTGGGGCACTGCTGCTCTCGCTTGGCCGCGTCGACGACGCGGAACGTGAGCTCGACCGGGCGGACCTGCTGTTCCCGGCTCATCCCTACGTGCGGGCCGAACAGCTCGATCTGGCCGTGCAGGCGGGCCGCTTCGACACGGCCCGCTCGCTGGCCGAGTCGCTGTTCGCCGACACCGAAAGCCCCGAGGTGGCTGCGGTCCTCGGCGACCTGCATGCCAGCGCCGAACGAAAGGAACGGGCGCACGAGTATTACCAGCGGGCGATCGAGCTGGAGCGGGACGGCTGGCAGTGGGAAGAGCGGCAGCCGGCCGCGCTGGCCCGGATGCTGGCAGAGAGAGATCTGCTCCCGGACGCCGCCGTGGCACTGGCCGAGGAAGGATTCAGAACCCGCCAGGACATCCACTCCGCCGACGCCCTGGCCTGGGCCTACTTCCGGGTCGGGCGGCTCGAGGACGCGGCTGCGGCGTCTGCCCGGGCGCTCCGCACCGGCAGCCGCCATCGGGCGGTGCGCTACCACGCCGGCGCCATCCCCCATCGCAGGCGCGCCCGGCCTCATTGCGGTTCCAGGTTCGGAGTAACATCTCTTGACCGAGTCGGTCCGTCCCGACGCCCGCCATCGGCGGGGGCGGGCGGGTCCGGCTCGCGACCTTCCATGCTGCTCGGAGCCCTGATCGACGACACCGGCGCCACCGCGCCCGCCGAGCGCGTGCGTGACCGAGAGACGGTGCAACGCGTGGCCGAGGGCGACGCCGCGGCGCTGGCTGACATCTACGACCAGCACGGTCGAGCCGTCTTTGGCCTGGCACTGCGGGTGCTCGAGAACCAGGGCGACGCCGAGGACGTGGTACAGGAAGTGTTCGCCCAGGCCTGGTCGCAAGCGCGACGCTACGACGCCGAACGTGGTTCGGTCGCCGCCTGGCTCCTGATGATCGCGCGCAGCCGAGCCATCGATCGGCTCCGAGCCAGACGTACGCGGCCAGACGCCACGCCCTCGGCGGCCGAACAGGCGCTGGTCGAGCTGCCGGACACCGCGCTCGCGGTCGACCAGCTGGTGGCGTCGGCCGAGTCGGCGGCCCGTCTCCGGCAGGCGCTGACCGCGTTGCCCTATCTCCAGCGGGTCGCGATCGAGCTCGCGTACTTCGAAGGCCTGACCCACACCGAGATCGCGGCACGGCTGGAGCAGTCGTTGGGCACGATCAAGGCGAGGATCCGAACCGGGCTTCACCGCCTTCGAGAGGCGCTGACCGAATGAGCGACCCGCAGCACGAACCGTACGACGGCCTGGCGACGCTGTATGCGATGGGGGCGCTCAACGCGAGGGAGCGGACCGCCTTCGAGTCGCACCTCGAGGTCTGTCGTGCCTGTGTGGACGCGGTGACCACGCTCCTGCCGGTCAGCCACGGGCTCGCCCACGCCGCCCCTCCGGTCGAACCGCCAGAATCCCTGCGGGCTCGCGTGCTGCAGTCGGCTACCGGGGAGGACGCGTCACCGCTCGTGCCCGACCGCGAGACCCTGGACGCGATGTTCACGTCGATCGAGGAACCGGACGCGCCGACCGTCCACGTCGCGGAGCCAGCCAAGAGCGGACCGGGCGCGCTCTTCTGGATCGCCGCGACCCTGCTGCTCGCGGCCGCCGGCGCGGTCGGGTGGTATGTGGCCGAGCTGGACCGGCGGGTGACGGATCTACGCGCGGCGGTCGACGCCGCCAACGCCCTGACCGAGCAGGCAAACACCTCGCTGGCGCTCGCGCGCACCCAGGCCAACGAACGCGATGTCGTGCTCACGATTCTCGCCGGCACCGATGTGGAACGCCTCGAGCTGGATGGGCAACCGATTGCGCCCCGAGCACGCGCGCGGGTGCTCTGGGACACGGACCGACGGATGGTGTTCCTGGCCTCGGATGTACCGGCCCTGGCGGCGGGGGACGTCTATCAACTGTGGTTCGTGTTGCCCGACGGACCAGCCAGCGCGGCGCTCGTGGAACCGGATGGGACGGGGAGCGTGACCACGCTGGTCGACGTGCCCGACACGATCCCGCTCCCGGTCACCATGGCGGTCACCGTGGAGCCGGACGGCGGCATGCCCGCCCCCACCGGCGACATCTACCTCCTCGGCCAGGTCAACTAGCTGTTTCTTGCCGACACGGGCGCGTGGCGGCGTTGCTGCGTCGGTCACGCGCCACCAGCATGCTCCCGCCTTGCGCCTTGCCACACACCCGTCTCGACAAGAAACCTGCGGCAACTGTCGCCGACGCTTACACGAAATCGATAGAGGGATTTCGGAAGTCGGCGCCGAGGATGCCGACCGAGCTGGCTCCGAGCCAGTTGTCGATCACATGCGCATAGACCGAGCGGAAATCGATCTCGTGACGGACGTCGCGACCGCTGTTCTCGAGGTCGGGATTGTCCGGCGTGTCGTCGAGCAGCGCGGCCGTTCCATAGAGCCCCCCGGAGACCGCGCCCCCATCGCCATCATCAATCCGCCCACGCCGTGATCGGTACCGGCGCTCCCGTTCTCGGACACGCGACGGCCGAACTCGGAGAACAGCAGCACCAGGGTGTCTGAGAGCAGCCCCTGGTTGGCGAGATCGGTGTAGAACGACGACATCGCGGCGGCGAGCGTGGAGAGCAGCCCGCCGTAGGTGCCGTCGACGGTGCCCTGGCTGGCATAGGTGTCGTATCCGCCGGTCTGCACCCAGAACACTTTCGTCCCGACCTCGGTGGCCATCGCGCCGGCGACCGCCTGAAGCGCCTGCCCCAGACCGCTGGTGGGATAGGTCACCGTGGGAGCATAGGCGGCAACCGCCGCCACCCTGTCCAGGGTGGCAAGCGCGGCCTGGGCGGTCGAGTTCACGAAGTTCAGCTGCGGCTGTCCCACGGGCACATGCGACGAAATGGCCGAGGCCGCCGCGACCGAGTAGGTGGCCTCGGCGCCTGCGTTCGGACTCGAGAAGGCGTAGTCGGACGGACTCGGGATCGAGGGAACGCCGACCTGCGTCGCTTGCAGCGCGTGCGGAAGCAGCCCCGCGGTGTTCCACCCCGTGAGCGGGTCCACCGGCGCGGCCAGAGTGCCGAGATAACGACCCAGCCAGCCAGGTCCCTGGACGGCCTCCGGGTTGGCAGTCGCCCAGATGTCGGTCCCTTTGAAGTGCGAACGGCTCGCATCGGCATAGCCGGTCCGTTGAAGGACGGCAAGCCGTCCGCTGTTGAAGATCGATTGCAGCCCACCGAGGTTCGGGTGCAGACCCTGCGGGCGTCCGGCCGCGTCGCTTCCGATCTGAAGGACGGTGTCGGACTCGACCGCCACCGACGGCCGTCGGGTGTAGTACGCCGGGTCGGTGTAAGGCACGAGGGTGCTCAGCGCGTCGTTGCCGCCGCTGATATACAACACCACCAGGTTCCGCCCATGGCGCCCTGGGCGCGCGCCAGGTCGGACAGGAACGCCGGCGCGGCAAAGCCCACCGTGAAGGCCACGGCGCCGCCCCGCATGAACTGTCGTCGTGTGAACTGCATGGTCGTCCCTCGCCGAGCGCTCGCCACTCTCAAATGAACTGATACTCGGACGACCCGCCGATGAGATGCGCCAGACCGGCGGCCTTGGCGCGTATCTGCGCGTACTCCCCGGTCCACGGCCAGCCTGCGGCGAGATAGTTGAGCAGGTCACCGGTCACCTGGCTGTCATAGGCGGGCCCACCGAGCCGCTCCACCATGAAGGCGAGCAGACCGTCTGGCGTCGAGGCAAACGGATCGGCGGCCTCCTGGAGTCCGTTCGCCTGGTTGGCGGCGAGCGTCGCGGCGAAGTTCATCCTGGCCAGCAGGGTGCCCGTGGAGAACCAGTCGGTCCCCAGGCGCCAGCCGGACACATCGGGCGGTTCGAACAGGATCTGTCCCATGTTGGCGAGCGGCGTCAGCGCGCTGGCGGCGGAGAACCCGGCCCACCCCACCGACTTGATGAGGCGGACGACGTACTCGAGCGGCCAAGATTACTTGGCGTAGTAGCGGTCGGGGCCGGTCCCGCGACGTCGAAGGTTCCAGCCGGTGAATGCGCGAGCTCCGGCGTAGACGTCGCTCTCGGTGTAGAAGTCGACGCCCATGGTGAACAGCTCCATGAGCTCGCGCGCATAGTTCTCCTGCGGGTTGGCCTTGAAGTTCGTGTCTCCGTCCAACCACGCCACCATCGCCGGATCCTGCGAGACCGCGATGAGCAAATCGCGGAAGTTCCCGAGTGCGTGCTCGCGAAACAGCTCGTACTGCCCCTGGAGCTGATTCGGGTCCTCGCTGGGTTTCGCGGCCAGCGCTCGACTCGCGCCGCCCGGGCCGAGCTGTCCGGCCACTTTGCTGAAGCCGGTCGCGAAGTGGTTGTGCCAGAACAGGGCCATCTTCTCCTGCAGCGGGCGGGTGGTGTGCACCATCCGGAAGAGCTGGCGCTGTCGGCCATCGGAAATGCGCGAGTTCGGCTCGAACGGACCTTTCGACGTGGTCCCGAGGTAGCCAGCCGTCCCAAGCAGCGAGTCGACCGTGTCTGGGGTCTGCTCGTAGTCGACAAGAAAGTCGATGACGGCGGTCAGCGACTGCTGGGACAGTTGCTCGCCCTCGGCTGGCGAGAAACCGAATCCTGCGCGCCGAGCCAGATGCACGATTGCGGGGTCTACAGCCATCTCTACCATGTTAGATAGGGGAGCTGCCGGATCGGTTTAGTGGGTTCCCGCCGTGGCGTCCCCTCGACGGGAACCCTGACCGTGGACGACCGGAAGGTTTAGCCGCCGCCTAGGCTGATGAGGTTGGCGAGTAGCTGATAGGCGCCGGGGGTACCCGCGGGAAGCTGGCGCCACAGACCGAGTCCGACGTAGATCCAACGGCCTTCGCCGTAGGCGGCTTCGACCAGCGCACCCTGCTTGACGCCGGGGTTCGAGGGGAACGTATCGGAGAGTTCGACCAGATCGCGATAGGCGGGATCCTTGTCGCCCAGGAAATAGAGCCCCCTCTCCTGCACCCAGCCGTCCCAGGTCGCATTCGTGATCTGGTTCGGGAAACCGAAGACCTGATGGTCCGGGGTCGCAAGAGTGATGGGAGCCAGTTCGTCGGTCACCCGGTTGCGGCTCACCTGAGCGGGATAGGGCCCGTACTGCGCTTCGTTGAACTCGAACTTGTTGTACTGAACGATGAGGGTGCCTCCGTCCTCGACATACCCGAGCAGTCGATCGTTGTAGGCCCGGAGCACGGCGTTGCGTTCATAGGCTCGGACGCCGGTCACGATGACGTTGAACCGAGCCAGGTCGTCATACGCCAGCTGGTCGTCGGATATGTACTCGAGCGACGCCCCGAGCTGCTCGATGGCAGGCGGCACCTCGTCGCCCACCCCGTCCACGTAGCCCACGAGCAGGCCGGGTTCCAGTTCGACGTCGATCACCTGCATCCGGGTCGTGGACCCGTGCACGAGGTGGCGACGACCGATGTGGGGATACTCGACGACCTGATAGCCCCGTTCGAACTGCTCGCCCCGGTCGGTCACGACGGCGCCAATCTCGAACTCTCCAGGCGCGACGGTCGAGGGTGGCTGCACGCTGAAACGAAGCGTCTGGCTCTCGTCTTCACGGGAGAACGTCACCGTGGACTCGTTGGGCGACGATGTCCACCCAGCCGGCAGGCTGAGCGCGACCGTCCCGGTGGCCGCGTCCCGGCCGCCGTGACGGACGGTCACCCGGACCTCTCGCGCCGTCGGGGCGCCACGCGGAATGATCGCGATGTCAGGGGTTACCTCGACGGCGAAGCGCGGAACGACCTGCAGTTCCATCCGTTTTTCGCCCGCAAAGATATCGGCGCCATGACGGAAGCGGATCGGCCGCTCGAGCACAACCCGGCTGGACGCGAAATCTAGCTCGAACGTCGCTCGAAACGGCGTCGGCCGGAACGGCAACCCGAACTCGACGTCCTGGTCGAGCTGGTAGCGGTCGGCGTCGGCCAGGCGCTCCCAGTGCACGTCGCTCACGGTCGCGGTGGTCGGCACCGACATCGACGCTTCGCAGCGATAGACGGCGCCGGAGGCGACTACGTCAGCGCCGCAGACCTGCGGCTCGGCGGTGAGCCCGGTGAATCCGATGTGACGGACGGCCACCGCGTGCTGACCGAAGTTGGCCACCTGCAGGCCGACCTCGAGCGGCTGCCCGGGTACCACGACCCCATCGGTGGCCAGTGCCTCGAGCTGGAGGTCGTGAACGAGCAGCGCCGCCTGCTCGTACTGGGCCGCCTTCTGCGCCAGCCGAAAGTCCAGCTCGTAGAGAGCGTCATCGGACAGGCCCATCGCGGCCAGTCCGCTCCGGAGGTTGCGCGCCGCGCCCAGCCCCGCCAGCACCGCCGTCCGGGTCTGGTCGCGATCACCGCGCTCGAAGGTGTCGAGCGCCGTCCGTCCCTGAGCCGCGAGCGTCGCCAACCCGTCGACGAGGGCCGCGGGCGGCGTGCCACCGGCGAGAGCCGCCAGCCCGGTGACCGAGGTGTCCACCCCGTCAAACAAGGTCCGCTCTGGGATGTCGGCCTGACCGGGGATGATGGTCTCGGCGAGGCGGTAGCGCGACGAGGCTGGTCCCGGCAACCTCACCAGCGGCGACATCCCCTGGCACTTGTGCATGCTTCGCGCGTGGCTGCCAATCTCGGCGTAGGTTCGTCCCAGGAGCGGATCGAACTCGCCGACCTCCACCGTCGTCATCCGTGGGCCGTCACTTGATGGTCGCCGACCGCCTCGGCCGCCGAAACCGAAGCCGGCTCTGAAATAGAACTTCTTGGCCTGCCAGGGACGGAGTCCTTCGGCGACCTGCTCGGGGAAACGAGCGGGGTCGCCCGCCGCGAGATACGCCTCGCGCGCAAGCACGGCCGACGCCTGATGATGCTGGCCTCCGCCGTCACCGTCAGGACTCATCCCGGAGATGACATCGGGGCGGAGCGTCCGGATCATCCGGACGAAGTCGCCCAGGATCTCATCGCGTCCCCAGCGGTCGAACGTCTCGTCCCGGCTGAACGAATAGCCAAAGTCGACGGCTCGCGTGAAGTACTGCTCGGCGCCATCGAGGCGATGGGCGGCCAGCAGTTCCTCGGTCCGCAACGCGGCCAGCGCATCGAACAGCTCCGACCCGATCTCGTTCTGACCACCGTCACCGCGGGTCGCGGTCACCAGCGCCGTCCTGATCCCCTGGCCCTTGGCGAGCAGCGCCAGCACGCTGTTGTTCTCGTCATCGGGGTGGGCGGTGAAGCTGATGAACGTGCCGGTCGTGTTGACCTGACGCAGGACCAGCCCCAACTCGGTACGGCCGTGTGTGCGTTCGGCCGGCTGGGCCTCGACACGCGCGAGCAGCGCGGACACCGCGAGGGCACAGCACACGCCGCCGGCGACGATCCGACCCACTTTTTTCATGGTGATCCGAGTATACCCCCGGGGCTCACGCCTGCCCGGCAAGCGCGGGCTGGCGGTCGATGATCTCGCGATAAAACGATTCGTACTCCGGCACGATGGCATTGACGCAGAATCGCTCCAGGACCGAGGCGAGCGCCGCTTCCGACATCGCTCGATGGCGCGCCTGATCCCGCAGAATCTCGACGCCGCTGGCCGACATCGCCTCGAGATCGTCGGGATCGTGCAGAAACCCGGTGACGCCGTGGTCGATCACCTCCGGCAAGCCGCCAACCCGCGACGCCACGACCGGCACCTGGCACGCCATCGCCTCGAGCGCGGCCAGACCGAAGCTCTCCTGTTCGGAGGGCAAGAGGAAGAGGTCGGACACCGACAGCAAGGGAACGACCTGTTCCTGCTCGCCGAGTTGCTCGACCGCGTCGCTCACCCCGAGCGTCCGAGCGCGTCGAGCCGCTCGATCGAGGTCCGGTCCGTCGCCAACCAGCAGCAAACGCGCCGGGACCTCCGACCGGATACGCGCGAAGATCTCGATCACCGCCTCCGGGCGCTTCACGGCGCGAAAGTTGGACACGTGCACGACCAGCCGGGTCTGGTCATCGCCCCCGGTCAACCTGGCCCTCAGCTTGGAGTCCTCGATGCGCCGGTGGATCTGACAATCGAGAAAGTTGGGGATGACTCGAATCTCGGCCCGCACCGGCAGCTGGCGGTAGGTGTCGTCGCGGAGGCTTTTTGACACCGCGGTCACGCCATCGGACTGGTCGATGCAGAACGCGGCCGTTTCCGAGTAGGAACTGTCACTCCCGATCAGCGTGACGTCGGTGCCATGGAGGGTCGTGACCACACGCGGCACCTTGGACCCGGGGTTGTTGGCGAGAATCTGCCGTGCCAGATACGCGGCCGCTGCGTGGGGAATCGCGTAGTGGGCGTGGATGATGTCGAGGTCGTAGTCGCGGCTGACCTGGACGATCTTGTTGGCGAGCGAGAGCAGGTACTGGGGCTCGCGGAACAGCGGATAGCCAGGCGTCTGCACCGCGTGGAACGCGAGCCCGACGTGATAGTCGGGCACGCGGAACGGCAACTCGGTGCTGATCAGCCTGACCTGATGGCCGCGGTCGGCTAGGGCCTTGGCCAGCTCGGTGGCCACGATGCCGCTGCCCCCGACCGACGCGTAACAGACAATCCCGACGTTCATGATCCCTCAGTGCGAGCAGCCTTCATTTCATCACGCCTGCCCGCTGGAGGGGTTCTCGCACGACGAACCCTTCCGCCCACTCGACCCCGATGGCGGCACCGAACCCCCCGTCGCGGCTCTCGATGAGACGACGGAACGATGATGCCGTGAGACGCGTCGCGACCGCATCCGAATCGCGGGGCGCGAACTGACTGCGGTGACAATCGAGCGCTCGCCGCTTGCGGTCGTAGTGGTCCGACACGTTGACAACGAACGACGGCGTCCCCGCGTTGTTGATGTAGTAGTAGCAGACCCAGTCGGGACGCCACGCCTCGCCCGGGGCGTCGAAGCGCCTCAGCCCGCTCTTGAAGACAGCGGTCGCCAGCAAGCGGCTCGCCGCCACATGATCGGGGTGACGGTCGTCCCAGTAGGGAATCAACACGGTGGCGGGGCGACTCCGTCGGAGGAGCGCCACCGCGTCGCGAAGCTGGTCGTCTCCGCCGATCGCGCCATCGGGCCATTCGAGATTCTCGCGCCATGAAGTGCCCAGCGTCTCCGCCGCCGCGTCAGCCTCGGCCAGACGCTCTTCGATGGTTCCGTTGCTCCCGAATTCACCCCGGGTCAAGTCGCACAACCCCACCGTCCGGCCTTGACTCGTCGCCTTCGCCACGGTCGCGCCCGCGCCAATTTCGATGTCGTCCGGATGTGGCCCGAAGGCCAGGATGTCTACCTGCACGCGGCCTCAGAGACGGACGGTAGCGTCGATATGCTTACCCGGCACGTCCCGCCCATTCTATCTGGCTGGCCCACGCTCCCTGATCTTGGAAATTTCAATTTCGTAATCGCGAGCACAGGTCGGTGATCCCGGTAGGGCGTGCATGCCCTCTCCCCGACGGGCCTACGGCCTGGATCAGCCCGGATTCAGGGACTTCCGAACGTTCGACCGTCCCTGGCAACACCCTTGCTCACTACCAGGACGTGATGTGGGACGACTGTCTTCACCGGCGGGTTCGCGGCGCACGGTCCTCGGAACGAGGAATGTCGCTGATCGAAGTAATGATGACCACGCTGGTCATGACCATAACTCACTCCAGGCGGACCCGACCGCCACCGGTCCCCAGAACTCGCGCTTCGTGAACCAGGTCTACATCGGCGATACCGAGGGCAGTCTGTGGCGCTTCGACCTGAGCAACAGCTCAGGGACGGCGTCGATGGCGGTGCCGATCGAGACCTTCGACGCGCAGGAGGAGCATCCGTTCTTTGCCTCACTCGCGCTGCTCAACGTCGGTGGACCGACCCGTTATCTGTTCATGGCCACCGGTGTCGACATCATGCCGGACCGGATGAATATGGAATACTTCCGGGTCATCGGGACCAAGGACGACGCCTCGAAAAGCAAGCCGGCCAAGAAGGAATTCGACTTCGCGGTGACCCGGCACGCCGGCGTCAGCGGCGACGAGCGGCCGATCTCGGCGCCGGCGGTGGCGGGTGACGTGGTGTTCTACACCACCACCACGGAGTATCCGAACGACCCGTGCCGTCGGTGTGAGAGCGCCCTCTATGCACTGACCTACGACGGCAACGTGGCCTACGGCAACGGCAGCGGCGCCGGAGGCGTCGCGGGCAGCAAGAAGTCGAAGGGCACCAAGGGCAAGAAGACCAAGAAGGGCAAGGTCGCCAACCAGCCGTCCACCGAAGCGATCACCACCTGGGAAGGACGCCCATCCTCACCCTTCGTGGCCGACCAGCACCTCTACTTCACCGCGGACGACCAGCTGCGCATCTTCGGCGACCCGGACGACTTCAACAACGGCGTGACGGCGCAGGGCGTACGGGTCACTTCCTGGCGGGAGCAACGACCATGACCGCGCTGGTGAAGTGCCCGGCCTGCGGTGCGGGAGTATCGCACAATCTGCCCGCGATGAGAGACACCACTGAAGGGCGCGCCAATCCTCGAGCACAGCACGCGCCGGGCCCCAGACCTTGACCGAGTCGATGCGCTCGACGAGGAACCGACGACCTCGCTTGGTCCAGAGCTGGATCCGGACGCCGAGGAACAGGAGCCGAAGGCGCCGGTCTTCGACGAGGACATCAGTTCGCTGTTTCCGGAACGACGTCATTTCGGAGGGGTCGACTTCCTCCTGGTGGCCGGTCTGGTGGGCTGGCTGGCGCTGTTCAGCGACGTCAAGTTGTGGCTCGACGGCGGACTGGCGACCTTCGGGATGAACACCGCTGAAGTGGGCGCCCTCCGGGCGGTGCTGGCGACCGGCGTGTACTCGGACGAGAACGACACGGACGCCTCCGATGACGAGGACGAGCAGGACGAGACGGAACTCACGGCCCGCGAGCCACGGTCACGACGAGCCTCAGTCCTTCCGCTCGAACCAGCGCCCGTCCGGCACGCCGAACCTGAGCCGATCCCGGCAGTCGGTTCCCTCGAGGACGGAAATCGGTGGTTCGACGACGGCGAGTTCGAGCTGGCCCGGACTCAGTTCGAGGCGGTGCTCGCCGCGGAGCCGGAGCACGCACAGGCGCACAACAACCTCGGACAGACGCTGGTGCGTCTCGGTCACCCCGCGGAGGCGGTCGAGCATCTCGAGGCGGCCACTCGCCTCGATCCAGGCAGCTGGGCGTATCGATTCAACCTGGCGCACACGCTGGCCGAGCTGGGCTGGTGGCATCGAGCCGTGGCGGAGTACCGGCAGGCAGCCACCCTCTTCCCCGACGACTACGCGACGCAGTACAACGTCGGGCGGGCGCTCCACGAGTGGGGCGACTACCGCGCGGCGGCCGAGAGCTACCTCCGTGCGATCGCCATCGCACCGAACGAGTCCCGGTTCTATCTGTCGCTGGCCACGACCTACGAAGCCATGGCGCGTCCGGCTGACGCCGCGGAAGCGTACGACCGATACCTCTCCATGGAGCCTGGCGCCGGCGAACGGGAGGCGATCGAGGCCAGAGCGGCCTCGCTCAGAGCTGCCGTCGCGGCAGCCGCCGCCGGTCCCTAGCGCCCCCTCCGTCGACGCTCGGCGCGCGCCCGAGGACTGGCGAAACAGTGCCGGCCGGGCGTAGACTGAAGCTAAGGGACAGACCATGAAATCTCTGACGCTCGGAGTCCTCGCGATCATGGCGCTGGGGCTTGGCGCGAGCTACGCGTCGAGCCAATCGCTGGTCGAGCTCGCAAAGCAGGAGCAAGCGCGCCGAGCGGCCCTGGCCGAGAAGAAGACCACCGAGACCGAGGCCGGGCCGAAGGTCTACACGAACGCGGATCTTCGCGCGGCTGGACGGCTGACCACCCGGGCAGGCGATCCACCACCGCCGCGACCGGCCGCCGCCGAGGACGAGGCCGGGGCCGAGAGCGAGCCCGCGAGCGACGAACAGCAGTGGCGAAATCGGATTGAGGGGGCTCGGCAAGCGCTGGAACGTGCCGAGACGATGGCCGCCGCGCTCCAGAACCGGGTGGACGGCCTCTGGGCGGATTTCACGGCACGTGACGATCCGGGTCAACGAGCGGTGATCGAGGCCGACCGACAGGCGGCCCTCGATGAGCTCGAGAACACCACCGCCAAGATCGAAGAGCTGACCCAGGACATCGCCGATATCGAAGAAGAAGCCAGGCAGGCCAACGTGCCCCCGGGCTGGCTGCGGTAGCGCACGAATGCGCCGGAACGACGGGTGTCGGACCCAGTGCGACACTGAGATCGGCTTCACACTCGTCGAGCTGATGATGGTGGGCGCGATTGCCACGATCCTCCTGGCCATCACCTCCATCAGCATCGGCCATGTGCTCGAGAGCACGCGCGGTGACGCGGCGCTCTCCGGGGTGATGTCGCAGCTGCGACAAGCTCGCGACCTAGCCATCAACCGACGCCGATCGATCCAGGTCGAGTTCGTGGCGCCAAATCAGATTCTGACCACCCTGCTCGACATCCCGAGCGGCACGACGCTGGTGCGCCAGTTCTTCCTCGAAGGGAACGTGCAGTTCGTCAACTTCGGGACCGTGCCCGATACCTCGGATGGGTTTGGCGACTCGGCCGCGGTCGACTTCTCGGACGCTACCCCGCGATTCACGGTGGAGGACACCCTGGTCGACAGCTCGAGCGCGACGATGAGCGGCACCATCTATCTGGGACTGCAGAACGAGCCGCTGTCGGCGGGCGCGGTCACCGCGTTTGGCGGCACCGGTCAGGTCCGTGGCTACCGATGGAACGGCACGAGCTGGGTGGAACAGTGAGCAGCGGACGCACAGAGGGCGGATTCACGCTCATCGAGACCATCTTCGCCCTGGCAATCATGACGACGGGGCTCCTCGGGCTGGCGGGCGTCTTCTCCTACGACATGCTGTCGCTCAATAGAGCTGCTGATCGCAAAGGAGAAGGCCACCGAAGGGATCGAGAGCGTCTTCCTGGCTCGAGACACACTCCAGGTCAGCTGGGATCAGGTCCGGAACCAGGCGGCCGGTGGCGTGTTCCTGAACGGCTCGGACTCCGGTTGTTACGCACCGAGACCGGCCAGCGCGAGGAGCAACAGCAGCAGCGTCCCGGCACCGGTGCGCCAGGCAGTTGCCCCGTCTCGACGGACGGGTCGGCCGTCGCCTCGAAACACTCGTCAGTTCTCCTCGGTACGGAACGCGGGAGCGGCGTTCCGGTGTGATCCGCTAGCGTTTGCCCGAATACTCGAGCATCTGGGCGGTGAAGTCCCGCGGATAGGAAATCGCGACGTCGGTAATGGCGCCCGACCCGTCGAACTCCGCCTCCAGCTTCGGCTGCACGAACCCGGAGTAGGACGGCAGGCCCACTGATTCGACCCGCGCGACCACCTCATCCCGCAGCGCCGGGTCGAAGTGGATCCCGTGGGCCTCGAACAGGGCGCGCGCAGCATCGTAGTCGCCTTCGGACTTGATGCGCTGAATCTCGGCGAGCAGCGTCGCCGTCCCGTCCCGGAACGCCCGCCAGTCGACCATGACATAGTAGGTCTTGCCGTCCCGTTCGCGGCGTTCGATCGCCGCGGTGTTCTCCATGAGCCAGTACACGATCATCTGGCGGTTCCGCATGTGGTCTTCTTCGATCTGCGACCCCTCGCGGACCCGGCGCAACTGCAAGAGCGCGTTCCTCGTATAGCTCTCGTACTCGGCCATGACGATCTCTTCGTGCGCATCCGCTGGCAGTACCCCGAGCTCGACCAGCTTCGGGTCAGGCAGGAAGTAGAGCCCCACCAGATCGGCACGAGCCTCTTCGAGCGCCGAATACTGCTCCTTGAGGTCCGCTTGCGCGTTCCCGCCCAGACGCTCGGCCAGCTGGCCCGACGCGTGGCCGATGACCTCGTGCATGTTGGTCGTCATCTCGCCGGCCAGTCCGCCCCAGCGCCGGGACCGCTCCGCCTCCGCCTCGGTCCAGGCGAACTCCTGCCGGTAGTTGGCGGGTCGGCTGAGGTCGTACGCCTCGGTCACGTTCGAGAGCGACACGGACTTGCTGCCGTACTGCTCGCGCACGACCTGATCGTTGGGGAGGTTGATGCCAATCGGCGTGATCGGGCCGGAATCGCCGGTCTCGATGACCACGTCGATGGCGTTGGCGGTAATCCCGGTGACATTCGGTTTCCGGTACTTCGGGTCCCAGGGCATCCGATCCTCGAACCATTGGGCGTTGGCGGCCAGGGTCTTGATGGCGCCGGTCTTCTCCGGGTTGACGTAGAACACGAGCGCTTCCCACGCCCCCTTGGCGCCCCGCGCGTCCATGTACACCTCGGTAAACCCGTTGATGGTGTCGACCGTCGACGCCTGGTCCTCGACCCAGGCAATGTCATACGCCCGCTGGTCGAGGGGAGCGCCGGTGCGGTAGTAGGCGACGTTGGCGGTGAGCGCCTTGGCCATCGCCTCGCTGGCGAACGGAATGGCGGATTCGAGATGCATGATGATCTCGGAGATCTCGTCACTGTAGCGGCCGCCGACCCGGTAGACCTCCTCGACCAGCTGACCGTCCCGCTTGACCAGACGGGAGGTCAGGGGAAACTCCTCCTCGAACCCATCGAGATCGGCCATCGTGACGTCTTTGTAGAGGTTGTTCGCGCTCGACTGCAGGATGTCCTGCCCTGGCCCCGGTGTCTTATTGGTGACGATCGGGTCGACGTCCGGGTCAAAGAACAGCGGGGCCATTCGCCCGAGCATGTCCGACACCGTCTCACCGTCCCGGGTGGGAAAACGGGCGCCATTGGTCGCGGCCGTCTCGGCCGCGGCCGAGAACGCCTCAGGCGTCACCTCGAGGACGAACTTCCTCGCGGTCAGGTTGTTGTAGGGCCCGGTGTTGAGCCAGAACAGCTTGGTGTAGGTGTGAATCGCCTCGAGCGTGGCCGCCGGAATGCCACGGGCGTGGGTCAGCATCTCCTCAAGCACCTCTCGCATCTCGAGGTTGTGCTCGTAGCGCTGGTCATAGTAGATGTCGCGACCGGCCACCGCGGCTCGGGACAGGTGCCAGATCAGGGTCTTCTCGCGCAACGAGAGCCCCTCGAAGCCGTCGGCATACAGCTGCACGATCGCCGCTTCGCCGACCCGCTCGAGCAGATAGGACCGCTCGCTGACCTCCTGAGCCACCACCGGCCCCCCGCTCATCACTACCCCGCACGCCATCGTCATCGCTACTCCCAGCGTCCGCATCACACCCTCCCGGATTCGGCGGTCACGCCCCGTCGTTGATTTGCTAAGCTGTCTCACGGAGCCGCAAGACCGCCTCGATAATTTTACCTCCGCCACCTGGTCCAGGGAGCCGCCTATGACTCCGGTTCGATCCGTTCGAGTAAGCCTTCCTACGCTGGTCTTCACTGGCTGCCTGACGGTGGCTGGACTGGCCAGCGCGCAGGACCGGCTCCTGACAATTGACGAGATCTACCACCCGGATGCCAGGATCGATTTCTCGGGCGGGGTCCCGTCCGGGCTGACCTGGCTGTCCGACAGCGACTATCTCCTGCGAGACCGCGACCCGGCGGGTCGGACGGCCCTGATGGCCGTCGACGCGGACAGCGGGGACCGTCGACCATGGGTGGACGCCGCCGCGCTCGAGCAAGCCCTGGCCGCGCTACCGGGGCTGGGTACCGATAACTCGCGGGCCCTTGTGAGACGGGGGCGGTACACCTGGAATCATGACCACTCGGCGGCGGTGCTGGAGAGCGGCAACGACCTCTACCTTCTTCGTCGCCCGGTGGATCAAGAGGGCGGCGTCAGCCGGTTGACGCGCGACCCTGCGCGGGAGTCGATGCCGTCGTTCAGTCCAGACGGCCAGCTGGTGGCCTTCGTCCGGAACCACGACCTCGTCGTGGTCGACATCGACGCCCATCGCGAGTGGGCACTGACCGAGAACGGCAGTGAAGATCTGCTGAACGGCGAGCTCGACTGGGTGTACCAGGAAGAGATCTATGGCCGCGGGAACTTCAAGGGCTACTGGTGGAGCCCTGACTCGGCCCATGTCGCCTACCTGCAGACCGACGAGAGCCCGGTCCAGGAGTTCACGGTGGTCGACCATATCCCGTATCGGCTCAAGTTGGAGACCACCGACTACCCCAAAGCGGGCGACCTGAACCCACTGGCCCGACTAGGTGTGGTGTCGGCGGCGGGAGGCGAGACCGTGTGGGCCGACCTGGGGCGCTACACCCCGACCGACCTCCTGATCGTCTCGGTCGGCTGGACCCCGGACGGGGATGCGGTCGTCTTCCAAACGCAGAACCGGGAGCAGACGTGGCTCGACCTGAACCTCGCCGACCCGGCGACCGGCGAGTCGACCCGGCTGTTTCAGGAAACCACGCCGGCCTGGGTCGACGTACACGGCGACCCGACCTGGCTCACGGATGGAACCTTTCTCTGGCTGAGCGAGCGGTCTGGCTACAAGCACGCCTACCACTACGAGAGCGACGGCACACTGATCGGCCAGCTCACCGATGGCGAGTGGGAGCTACGCACCCTCCACGGAGTGGACGAAGCCAACGACTGGGTCTACTTCTCAGGCACCGAGCGGAGCCCGATCGGGGGCGATGTCTACCGGGTCCGGCTGGACGGCTCGCAGCTGACGCGGCTGTCTGATCGGCCGGGCACCCACAGCGCCACCTTCAACCCGTCCTTTACCCGCTACCTCGACACCTGGAGCGACATTCACACTCCGCCCCAGGTACGCGTCCATCAGGCCGATGGCGCCGAGGTCCGGGTGGTCGCCGACAACTACGTCAGCGCGCTCTTGAGGTATCAGCTCTCGACACCAGAGTTCCTACAAGTCGACAGCCGGGACGGCTTCGCGATGGAGGCGATGCTTCTCAAACCACCCGACTTCGACCCGTCGCGCCGCTACCCGGTGTTTCAGCACACCTACGCGGGTCCCCACGCCCAGCAGGTCCGAAACCGCTGGGGCGGCAGCGCCATGATGTTCTACCAGCTGCTGGCTCAGCATGGGATCGTCGTCTGGGTGATGGACAACCGGACGGCCAGCGGCAAAGGCGCGGTCTCGACCTGGCCGGTCTACCAGAATTTCGGAGAGCTCGAGCTTCGGGACATCGAGGACGGCATCGCCTGGCTCAAGGAGCAGCCGTGGGTCGATGGCGCCCGGATCGGCATCGAGGGCTGGAGTTACGGCGGGTTCATGACCAGCTATGCGCTCACCCACAGCGACAGTTTCGTGATGGGCATCGCCGGGGGGACGGTGAGCGACTGGCGTGACTACGACACGATCTATACCGAACGGTTCATGCGGATGCCGCAGAACAACCCGGAGGGCTACCGCAAGAGCTCGCCACGCTTCAAGGCCGCCGACCTGTCCGGCTCGCTGCTGCTGATTCACGGCACCATGGACGACAACGTCCACCTCCAGAACACGCTGCAGTTCGTCTACGAGCTGCAGAAGGCGGGCAAGCAGTTCGACCTGATGCTCTACCCACGCTCGCGCCACGGCATCACCGACCCGGAGCTGAACACGCATCTACGGCATCGCATGCTCGAGTTCGTCCTCGAGCACCTCGAGCCGTCTGGAGCGGCGCCCGCCGGGTCGTCGGGTCCTCGCTAGTCTCCTGTGTCCCTGCGTCACGCGTTCGAGCACGACCAGACGGTCATCGCCGCCGAGCTGCGCCCCCCCCGCACCCAGCTCGACGCCACCGCCGGCATCGACGCCTGGATCGACACCTATCACGCCGTCCGTCGCTTGGCGCGCCAGGACACCTTCGTGTTCCTAACCGACAGTGCGGTTGGTCAGCAGGAGGAAGACAGCCTCAGGCACCTCGAGGTCAACCTTGGCACGCAGGCGCCGAGAGACCGGGTCGTACCGTTCCTGACCACGAAACACCCGCTTGAGTACTGCCTGATCTATGCGGATCGCGCTCACGCCCTTGGCTTCGACACGCTGGTGATCCTGGGCGGTGACCGCCACGTCGGTCCGCCACGCTGTGTCGAGCACAGCTGGCAGCTCCGAGCCGAGATCCGGTCGCGTCAACCGGCGATGCTGCTCGGGGGATGGGCGAATCCGGCCAGAGATGCCGAGACCCAGGTCGGATACCTGGCGGCCGCCTCGGCCACCGCCGACTTCTATCTGACGCAGATCGTCTCTCACCACGATCCCGTCCCGGTCGAACAGTTTGTCGTGGAGGCGCGACGCGCGCAGCTACGGCCGCCGGGGGTGTTCGGTGTCTTCTACTACCGCAGCGCGAACCCCAGGACCCTCGAGGTCCTGAGCAACTTCCTGGCCGTACCGGCCGAGGCGCTGACGCGGGAGTTCGAAGGCGGAGCGAGCGCTGAGCTGATCTGCGCCCGGACCATCCGCTGCCTCAGGGATATGGGAGCTCGACACGTCTACGTGAGCAACTTGCCGATCGGTCGGGCCGCGCAGACGCTCGCCCGGATCATCGAACTGACCAACAACGAGTCGACCTGACCTCTCCGGTCACCCCCGGGCTGCCTATCTGCGCTGCCGACGCGCACGCGCGGCCACTGCGGTCTCGGCCGCCCGGCGCCTCGCGCGGTCGAAGGACAGACTCCCCGGGCCGGTCAACCAGAGACTCACGAGGGCTCCGACGAGCAGCAGGTCGAACTCGTAGCCGTGCGCGACCCCCGGCTCGA
>CAJWMX010000003.1 GCA_913043805.1 uncultured Acidobacteriota bacterium
CTGGGCGGCATCATCTCCACCGGATCCGGCGAGGCCGCGTCCCCGCCCTCGGGCGTGCCGACACCCTCCGCTCTGGGTTCGTCTTTCGGATCAGCTGAATCGTTGAGGTTGAAGATTCCCACGGTTCACTCCGTTGACACGATGTCGTGATTGTCGTCCACCGCGGCCCGGAGGGTATGCCAGGCCAGGATGGCGCATTTCACTCGAGCGGGATAGTCGCGAACTCCGGCGAACACCGCCAGCTTGCCGAGTGACGGATCGACCGGCGCCTCCTGATCGGTCACCAACCGATGAAACTGCTCGAAGATCGCACGGGCCTCGTCGAGGCTCTTCCCCTTCACGCCCTCGGTCATGAGTGAGGCGGACGCCTTCGAGATGGCGCAGCCCGACCCCTCGAACCGTACGTCGGTCAGCACGCCGTCCTCGACTTTGACCGCGATCGAGAGCTGGTCGCCACAGAGTGGGTTGTGCCCGTCAGCCTGGAGGTCGGCGCCCTCGAGCGGCCCGAAGTTCCGGGGGCTCCGGTTGTGGTCGAGGATGACCTCCTGATAGAGATCGCGAAGGTCGCTCATCCGAATACCTCTCGCACCTTGGTCAGCGCCCCGACCAAACGGTCGATATCGTCCGCGGTGTTGTACATCGCGAGCGAGGCGCGCGCGGTGGCGGGCACCCCGAACCGGTCCATCACCGGCTGGGTGCAGTGGTGCCCGGTACGAATCGCCACTCCCTCGGTGTCGACGATGGTGCCGATGTCGTGGGCGTGCACATCGTCGAGCACGAACGAGAGGATGCTGGCTTTCTGCGGCGCGGTCCCGATCAGGCGCAGCCCCGGCACGGCCGTCAAGGCGTTGGTCGCATACTCGAGCAATCGCCGTTCGTGCGCCACGATCGGTCCGAAGCCGACGCTTGCGATGAAGTCGACGGCCGCGCCCAGGCCGATGGCGCCGGCGATGTGCGGCGTCCCCGCCTCGAACTTGTGCGGCACCTCGTTGTAGGTGGTCTTTTCGAAGGTGACGGAGCTGATCATGTCGCCGCCCCCCTGATAGGGCGGCATCGCATCGAGCAAGGTGCGTCGCCCGTAGAGCGCGCCGATACCAGTGGGACCGTAGAGCTTGTGTCCGGTCACCACATAGAAGTCGCAGCCCAGCGCCTGCACGTCGACCTTCATGTGGTAGGCGGCCTGCGACCCGTCGACCAGCACCGGCACGTTCCGCGCGTGGGCGCGTTCAACCACCTCGCGCACCGGATTGACGGTCCCCAGCGAGTTCGACATGTGCACGATCGAGACGAGCTTCGTGCGTGGTCCCAGCAACGCGTCCAGCTCGTCGAGATCGAGCTCGCCCCGGTCGCTGATCGGCACCACCTTGAGCACGGCGCCCTTCTCCTCACAGAGCAGCTGCCACGGCACGATGTTCGAGTGGTGCTCCATGGTCGAGATGACCACCTCGTCCCCGGCGCCCACGGTGCTCCGACCAAAGGTCTGCGCCACCAGGTTGATCCCCTCGGTGGCGTTGCGCGTGAACACGATCTCGGACGGGTCGGAGGCGTGGAGGAAACGGGCCACCTTGGCCCGCGCGCCTTCATAGGCCTCGGTCGCCGCCTGGCTGAGCTGATACACGCCGCGATGGATGTTCGCGTTCTCGGCGGCGTAGTACCGCGACAGCGTGTCCAGCACGACCCGTGGTTTCTGGGTGGTCGCCGCGTTGTCGAGATAGACCAGCGGCCGGTCCCCCACCGTCGAGGACAGGATCGGAAACTGCTCGCGGATCCGTGTCTCGTCGAGGACGTGGGCCGAATGCGTCGTCTTGGTGCCTGCCACCCCAGTCATGCCCCTCAGCCTGCCACCGGCAGGCGTTCCAGCAACAGCGCGTCCAGCTGCTCGCGGATGGCGTCCAACTTGATGTGCCCAAGCAGGTCCGCCGCGAAGGCGTGGATGAGCAGCTGTCTAGCCTGCTCTTCCGAGAGCGCCCGCGAACGCAGATAGAACAACGCGTCTTCGTCGAGCTGCCCCACCGTCGCGCCGTGCGTGCACTTCACGTCGTCGGCGAAGATCTCGAGCTGCGGCTTGGTGGTGACCTGCGCATCCTCGGACAGCAAGAGCGCCTTGTTCGACTGTTTGGCATCGGTCTTCTGCGCATCCAACCGGACGACGATCTTCCCGTTGAACACCGCCCGGCTCCGCCCATCGAGGATGCCCTTGTAGAGCTCGTGGCTGTCGCAGTGTGGCATGGCGTGGTCGATGGTGGTCTGGTTGTCGACCAGCTGTCGTCCCGTGCCCAGATACAGGCCGTTGAGCGTGCACTCGCCACCCTCGCCGCCGAGGACGACCCGTGCTTCATTCCTGACGATGGCGCCACCGAGCGTGATGGCGTGCGACGAGAAGTTGCTGGCGCGACCGAGCTGTGCAACCAGCTGACCGACGTGGAAGCCGTTGTCGGCTTCCCGCACGACCGAATAGTGGTCGACGACCGCGTTGTCGGCGGCCCACACCTCAGTCACCGCATTGCTGAGATACTCGGTCTCGCCACCTCCGGCGTGACTCTCGACGATACGGACCTGGCTGTTGGCGCCGGCGCTCACCACCACCCGTGGCTGACTGAGGACCGGCGCGGCGCCGGGGCTCGTGACGAACAGGAGGTGAATCGGCGTCTCGGCCACGACGCCGTCATCGACCTCCACCACGGCGCCGTCGCCCAGGAACGCCGTGTTCAAGGCGGTGAACGCCTGGCCGCCAACGCTGGCGAGCTGGCCGACCCGGCCGGCGACCTCGCCGGTGATCGCCTCGGCGAGTCCGACGACCCGGACGCCATCGGGCAGGCCCGTCGTCGACGAAAGGCCGGGCGCCAGTCTCCCGTTCACGAACACGAGCTCGGCGCCCCCCAGCCGAGGGAGATGCAGCTCTTCGAGCGACTCACGGCTCAGGCTCGGGTCCCCCTCGGGAACCACGAACGGGACTTCGGCGATAAGCGCCACGTTGGTAAAGCGCCACTCTTCGAGACGGGTCGTCGGGAACCCCAACTGCTCGAACGTGTTGAACGCGTCGCGGCGCAGGTCGGCCAACGACGCAGGCAACGGTACGGCGCGTGACCACGCGGCGAACTGCCCGGCGTAGTCGGGCGCGGCGGTAACTGCCTGACTCATCTTCTTGCTACTGCTTTCTGGCTGGGATAGCCGACCGCTACATGGTCGCCGGCGAGGCTTCGATCCACCCGTAGCCCTTCTCTTCGAGCTCGAGCGCCAGCTCCTTGCCACCGGACTTGACGATCCGTCCACCCGACAACACGTGCACGAAATCGGGGACGATGTAGTTGAGCAGGCGCTGATAGTGGGTGACCACCACCATCGATCGCTCCGGGCTGCGCATGGCATTCACGCCGTTCGCCACGATCTTCAGCGCGTCGATATCGAGTCCCGAGTCCGTTTCGTCGAGAATCGCGAGGGACGGTTCCAGCACGGCCAGCTGGAAGATCTCGTTCCGCTTCTTCTCGCCTCCGGAAAAGCCCTCGTTGACCGGCCGGTTCAACAGCGTGTCGTCCATCTCGAGCAGCTGCATCCGTTCCTTGATCAAGGTCATGAAGTCCATCGCGTCGAGCTCCGGCTCACCGCGATGCTTGCGCACTTCGTTGAGGGCCGCCTTGAGGAGGTAGGCGTTGTTCACGCCAGGAATCTCGACCGGGTACTGAAACGCCAGGAACACGCCTTCGCGGGCCCGCTCTTCGGGTTCCTGATCCAGCAGGTCCTGCCCCTTGAAGGTGGCGGAGCCGCCGGTCACGTCGAAGCCGTCGCGGCCCGCCAGCACACCAGCCAGCGTGCTCTTTCCTGACCCGTTGGGTCCCATGATGGCGTGCACCTCGCCCGGGTTCACGGTCAGGTCGATCCCCTTCAGAATCTCCCGCTCTCCGGCCGAAGCCTGTAGGTTCTTTACTTCGAGCATTCTTCTCTTCTCACTCCATCAGGCGTCGAGAAGACAGGAGGTGTCCTCCTGCCTTCTGTCTTCTGTCTTCTGACCGGGTTCCGCCTATCCGACGCTGCCCTCGAGACTGATGCTCAGCAGCTTCTGCGCCTCGACGGCGAACTCCATCGGTAGCTCGCGGAACACCTCCTTGCAGAACCCGTTGACGATCAGGTTGACCGCGTCCTCGGTCGAGAGCCCGCGCTGTCGACAGTAGAAGATCTGGTCTTCGCCAATCTTCGAGGTGGAGGCTTCGTGCTCGACCTGCGAGGAGGTGTTCTTGACCTCGAGGTAGGGGAAGGTGTGGGCTCCGCAGCGGTCGCCGATCAACAGCGAGTCACACTGGGAGAAGTTGCGGGCGCCCTTCGCCCCCTTGCCGATCCGCACCAGACCCCGGTACGTGTTCTGGCCCAGGCCGGCCGAGATACCCTTGGAGATGATCGTGCTCTTGGTGTTCTTGCCCAAGTGCACCATCTTCGTCCCGGTGTCCGCCTGCTGGCGGTTGTTGGTCACCGCCACCGAGTAGAACTCGCCGACCGAGTTGTCACCCTGGAGGATGCAGCTCGGATACTTCCAGGTGATGGCGGATCCGGTTTCGACCTGGGTCCAGGTGATCTTGGCGTTGTCGAACGCCGTGCCCCGCTTGGTCACGAAGTTGTAGATGCCGCCCTTGCCCTCGGCATCGCCCGGATACCAGTTCTGGACCGTGGAGTACTTGATGGTGGCTCCCTCGAGCGCGACCAGCTCGACCACGGCGGCGTGAAGCTGGTTCTCGTCCCGCTGGGGTGCGGTGCACCCCTCGAGATAGCTGACCTCGGCGCCCTCATCGGCCACGAGCAGCGTTCGCTCGAACTGACCTGTGTTGGCCGCGTTGATCCGGAAATAGGTCGACAGCTCCATCGGACACTTCACCCCCTTCGGGATGTAGGCGAACGAGCCGTCCGAGAAGACCGCCGAGTTCAGCGCCGCGAAGAAGTTGTCGCTGTGGGGCACCACGGTGCCGAGATACTTCTGAACCAGCTCGGGGTGGTCGCGCACCGCTTCGGAGAACGAGCAGAAGATGATCCCGAGGTTCGCCAGCGTGTCCTTGAAGGTGGTGGCGACCGAGACGCTGTCGAAGACCGCGTCGACCGCGACCCCGGAGAGCCGTTTCTGCTCGTCGAGCGAGATGCCGAGCTTGTCGAAGGTCGCCCGGATCTCGGGGTCCACCTCATCGAGGCTCTTCAGCTCCTTCTTCTTCTTCGGAGCCGAGTAGTAGCTGATGTCCTGGTAGTCGACCTTGTCGTAGTGGACGTTGTGCCACTCCGGCTCTGTCATCTTCGACCAGACCCGGAACGCGTTCAGGCGCCACTCGAGAAGCCATTCCGGCTCCTCCTTGATGGCCGAGATCTTTCGGATCACATCCTCGTTGAGCCCCTTCGGGATGGTCTCCTGCTCAACGTCAGTGACGAATCCGTACTTGTAGTCTTGCTTGGCGAGCTCTTCAACGGTCTGGGTCGCAGTGCTCATCGCGTTCTCTGCAGCCACGGGGACACCCGTCTCCTGACGAGTCCCGCAGCATCTCTTCGATGATGGCCAGTAGGCGGCAGGCCGTATGACGAGGCGTCAGCCTGCCCCGGATCTATTCCCGACCAGAAAGGTCGCATATGAGCCTATCACGCTGTGGGACCGAGAGAAAGCCCTCGGAAGCTCCGATAGATGCGGCTCAGTTGGCGTCGGCCGGCCGGTCGACGGCGCTCAGCGCCAGGCCAACCACGATCACGACCGCCGCGCCGATGACGTTGTACCAGATGAAGGAGATCTCGCTGGTGGCCTCGACGAGCGCCACCACCCCCATGCCCGACAACAGACCCCAGAAGGCCCCGGTGCCGGTTGCCCGAGGGAAGACGATCGCCAATCCGAACACCCCGAGCAGCGATCCGTAGAAGTACGAGCCCACCTGGTTCACGACTTCGATGAGCGAGCCGAGGTTCGCGGCATACAACGCGAACACGGTGGCGAACACGCCCCAGAAGGCGGTCGACAGCTTCGACACCACCAGGTAGTGACGGTCCGTGGCTCCTGGTCTGAGATGCCGACGATAGAGGTCGATGACCGTCGAGGCCGAGAGCGCGTTCAGCTCCGCCGCGATGCTGGACATCGCGGCGGCGAAGATGGCCGCGATGAGCAGACCGACGAGCCCGATGGGCAGCTGGGTGGTGATGAAGGTCGGAAAGACGTAGTTGACGTCGTTGTAGTCGTCGTCGCCGAGGTCCAGATTCGGGACAGCGACGGCCGCCACCGCCTCGGCGCGCAGCCGCACCTCCTGCAGGCGATCCTGGCTGGCGACGTAGGCGGCTCGGGCGGCCGCGGCGGCGGTGGCATCGCCGGAGTCACGGGCCGAGATCATCACACTGGCCGCGGCGCGGCGAGCCTCGAAGGCCTCCCCGAACTCCTCCTCGATCTGGGCATACTCGCCGGCGTGACTCCCGGCCCGGATGGCGTCTTCGTGAGCTCGATTGAAGAGCGTGGGCGGTTGGTTGAAGAGATAGAAGACGAATACCAGTACGCCGGTGAGCAGGATCAACGCCTGCAGCGGGATCTTCCAGAACGCGCTCATCAGCAGGGACCGCCGGCCCGCGTCGACCGATTTCGCGGTCAGATAGCGCTGAACCTGGCTCTGGTCGCATCCGAAATAGCCGAGCATCAGGAACAGCCCGCCGAGCAGACCTGACCAGAAGGTGTAGGTCTCGTTCGGATCGAGGCTGAAGTCGATGGTGGTGAGACGACCACTCGCACCGGCCACGCGCAGGGCGTCGCCTATCCCCACCTCCTCCGGGAGGCCGAGGATCAGCATGACCACCGCGGCAAACACGCCGCCCACGATCACGACCATCTGCTTGACGTCGGCCCAGGTCACGGCCTGGACACCGCCGAACATCGTGTAGACCGTCGTCGGCACGCCGATGGCAATCGCGGTGATGACCAGATTCCATCCGAGCACGATGGAGAGCACGACCGCCGGCGCGGAGATGACCACGCCGACCGCGAGCCCGCGAGACACCAGGAACAGGACGCTCGCAAGCGCCCGGGTCTTGGCGTCGAACCGGCGCTCCAGATACTCGTAGGCGGTGAAGACCCCGGCGCGGTAGAAGAACGGGACGAGGGTCACCGAGAGGATGACCATCGCCAGCGGCAGCCCGAAGTAGAACTGCACGAACCGCATTCCATCGTCGTACCCCTGGCCGGTCGTGCCGACCAGGGTGATGGCGCTCATCTGGGTAGCCATCACCGACAGTCCCACCGCCCACCACGGCAGCGATCGCCCCGCCAGGAAGTAGCCCTCTACCTTGTCCGTGTTCTTGGACCGTCGGATCCCGTCGCCAATGACCCAGGCCAAGTAGCCGACGATGATCAGCCAGTCGAAAGGATGCATGGATGTGGGGGCTTCCAGCCGTCAGGAGCCGGTGAAGTAGCTGGAGAAGAACCACAGCGCCACCAGTGTCACGGCCTCGACGATGAGCACCGCTACATAGGTGCGGCCGAGTGGCTGGTCCCCGCGGGTGTCGAAGAGACGGGGCGCATCGGAGGGGTCAGAAGAGGGCGTCGACATGGACTGGTTCCGCAGTATAGTGCCGGCGCGCCAGCGCCCCCGACGGCAATCCGGAAGAAGGGCCGGCGCGACCAGGATCAGGGTTGCACCTGCTCAGGCGCGTCGATAGAATTGCGCGGGCGTCGGAGCGCTTGTGAATAGAGGCACTTACTAGACGCCGCAGTCCGACGGTGAGGCGCCGCGGGTGCCGACTGTCGTTTCCGGGGAAGTCAAGAAAGGAGTCACGAGTTGGATAACGTGACGACCGCCGACGAACACGTACCGCACGCCGAGCACGGGCACGACGGGCACCACGAGCTGAGTTTTCTCCAGTCGTACGTCTTCTCGCTCGACCACAAGGTGATTGGCATCCAGTACGCCATCACCGCCATGCTCTTCCTGCTCCTGGGCTTCACCCTGATGATGATCATGCGGTGGCAGCTGGCGTTCCCCTACACGCCGGTCCCCGTGATCGGCGGGCTGTTGGGCCAGAACAACGCGCAGTTCATCGCGCCGGAGTTCTACAACAGCCTGGGCGCCATGCACGGCACCATCATGGTCTTCCTGGGCGTCGTGCCCCTCGCCGTCGGCGGATTCGGGAACTACGTGCTCCCGCTGCAGATCGGCGCGCCCGACATGGCGTTCCCGCGGCTGAACATGGCCAGCTACTGGACGTTCTTCTGTGGCGGCGTCGTGATGTTCGCCAGCTTCTTCGTCCCGGGTGGCGCGGCCAACTCTGGGTGGACGTCCTACGCGCCGCTCTCGGTCATCGCCACCGAGGGGCAAACCTGGTGGCTGGTGGGGATGATCTTCCTCATCACGTCGTCGTTGCTCGGTTCGGTCAACTTCATCGTCACGACCTTGCAGCTCCGGGCCCCGGGGCTGAGCTTCATGCGGCTGCCGTTCTTCGTGTGGGCGCAGCTCGTGACCTCGTTCCTACTGCTGCTCGCCTTCCCGCCCCTCGAGGCGGCCGGCGTGCTGCAGTTGATGGACCGCGTCGCCGGCACCAGCTTCTTCATGCCGGCCGGTCTGGTCACCGGTGAGGGCCCGCTCGAGATCAGCGGTGGCGGCAGCCCGCTACTGTGGCAGCACCTGTTCTGGTTCCTGGCCCACCCGGAGGTATACGTCCTGATCCTCCCGGCCATGGGCATCGTGGCCGAGGTGCTCGCCAACAACACCCGCAAGCCGCTCTGGGGCTACCGGGTGCTGGTGGCCTCGGTCATCTTCCTCGGCTTCATGTCGTTCATCGTCTGGGCCCACCACATGTTCATGACCGGCATGGGCACGACGATGAGCTCGTTCTTCCAAACCACGACGATGATCATCTCCGTCCCATCGGTGGTCATCCTGTCGGCGTTCTTGATCTCGCTCTACAGCGGGTCGATACGCTATCCGGTCCCGATGCTGTTCGCCCTGGCGTTCCTGCCGATGTTCGCCATCGGCGGGCTGACCGGGCTTCCGCTGGGACTGACGGCGCCCGACCTGCACTTCCACGACACCTATTACGTCATCGGGCACTTCCATTACGTGGTCGCACCGGGGACCATCTTCGCGCTGTTCGCTGGGATCTACTTCTGGTACCCCAAGGCGACGGGGCGGGTAATGAGCGAGCTCCTCGGCAAGATCCACTTCTGGGGCTCGTTCATCTCGATCCAGTTCGTGTTCACCCCGATGTTCATCACGGGGCTGGCCGGCATGAACCGTCGTCTGTATGACGGTGGTCTGGAGTATGCGCACCTCCAGGAGGTCGTGGGTTGGAATGCGACGATGTCCTACGGGGCGTGGGCGCTTGGGTTCTTCCAGATCTTCTTCATCTTCAACTTCTTCTGGAGCATCCGGAACGGCAAGAAGGTGGATGACAACCCGTGGAAGGCCACCACACTCGAGTGGCAGGCGCCGTCACCGCCGCCGCACGGCAACTTCACCTCGCCGCCTGAAGTGCACCGCGGCCCCTACGAGTACAGCGTGCCTGGTGCCGACAAGGACTTCACCATGCAGGGCGAGGCCGACCCCGCGAAGGCGTAACCACGAAGGTGTGATCCGTCATGGAAATTCCGTATACCGTCGCTGAACGGCCAGATACTGGCGTCAACAACGTCAAGCTCGGCATCTGGCTGTTCCTCGCCTCCGAGGTCATGCTGTTCGGTGGCCTGTTCTCGACCTACGTCATCCTCCGCCTGGGCGGGACCGACTGGCCGCTGGGTTCCGACATCCTGAGCGTACCGATCGGCACCTTCAACACCGCCGTGCTGATCGGTTCGAGTGTGACCATGGTCATGGCGCACGCCTCGCTCAAGCTGAACCAGTTCGACCAGTTCAAGAAGTACATGGGACTCACGGTCGTCCTGGCGCTGGTCTTTCTGGCGGTCAAGAGCTACGAGTACTACGACAAGCTCTCGCACGGTGACCTGCCCAGTGCCACGACCTTCCTGGCCATCTACTGGACGATGACCGCCCTGCACGGGCTGCACATCATCGGCGGGGTCGTGGTGAACGGCTACTTCTGGGGACCGGGCAGCAAGATGTTCCACACCAAGCCCGAGATGTTCGCCAACCGCGTCGAGGCGGCCGGGCTCTACTGGCACTTCGTCGACCTCGTCTGGATTTTCCTGTTCCCGGTGCTCTATCTCCTCTAAGGCTCGTCGGGAGACAGCAGCAACGAGACAGACGGCAGGAGAAAGCAGGAACTCATGAGCGGAAGCCACGATACCGAGCATCACATCAGCGCCTACAAGAAGGTGGCCGGGGCCCTGGCGGTCCTCACGGTGGTGACCGTGCTGGCGTCCTATGTCGAGGTCGGGGTCGCGCTGGGGATCGTGCTCGCGCTGATCATCGCCAGCGCCAAAGGCTCGCTGGTCGCCAGCGTGTTCATGCACCTCAAGGACGAGAAGAGTCTCTGGCTCACCGGCACGCTCGTCCTGACGGTCGTCTTCTGGTTCGTGCTGATGCTGATTCCGATCATGGGCCGGATGGACAACATCGGCACCTACAAGCCGCTGCCGAACGCCAACGCCGTGCCCTACGTACCTCACTAGGTAGCACGAATGTCCCTACGCAGCTTCCACCTGTTCTTCATCGTCGCCTCGATCACCATCTCGTTGATGATGGCGGTCTGGGGTGGGGTGACCTACGAGTCGGTGCGAGGCTCAGTGTGGCACCTGGTGACCGCGCTCGGCGCGGTCACGACCGCCGGGCTGCTGGCGCTCTACCTGAACAACTTCATCAAGAAGACGAAAGAGATCGGCTACTGAGAAACGAGGCCATCATGCGAACTTCGCCTCTGCGCATTGCCTGGAGCGTCGCCCTAGCGGGCCTGGTCAGCCTCGTGCTGCCACGCACGAGCGAGGCGTGCACGATCTGTTTCGGCGACCCGAGCTCGCCGATGGCCATGGGGACCAGCTGGGGAATCCTGTTCCTGCTGTGTGTCACCTTCGGCATGCTGGGAGCATTCGGCTACTTTTTTCTCTATCTCGTACGGCGTTCACGGATGGCGCTTGGAGAGCAGTCTGAGGCTGGCTCGACCCAGGCCCCTGGGAGTGTGTAGAAGATGCAGGAACTACTAGGACTTCCGGTGCAGGCGTCGGCCCACGCGGCCGAGATCGACCGGATGATCGTCATCTTGCACTGGCTGATGCTCGTGCTGTTCGTCGGCTGGGGCATCTTCTTCGTCTACACCCTCATCCGGTTCCGCGCCTCGGCGAACCCGAAGGCCGACTACCACGGGGTCAAGAGCCACGCCTCGACCTACCTCGAGGTGGCCGTGGCGTTGATCGAAGCGGTCATCCTGGTCGCGTTCGCGATTCCGGCCTGGACCACGCGGGTCAACGCGTTCCCACCGGAGGATGGCGCGACGGTCGTACACCTCATTGCGAAGCAGTTCGCCTGGCATTCGGTGTATGCGGGTCCGGACGGGCGTTTCGGACGTCGTGACGCCAGCCTCGTCACGCCAACCAACGAGATTGGCCTCGACCGCAGCGACCCGAACGGCGCCGACGACATCTACACCATCAACCAGCTGAACCTGCCGGTTGACACCCCGGTCATCGTCTACGTCTCGAGCATGGACGTCATCCACAGCTTCGCCATCAACTCCATGCGGGTGAAGCAGGACGCCATTCCAGGGATCGAGACGCCGGTCTGGTTCGAACCCAACATGGTGGGCGACTTCCAGATCAACTGCTCGCAGCTGTGCGGACTGGGCCACTACCGCATGCGCGGCGCGGTGACCGTGATGAGCACGGGGGACTTCGAGAGCTTCCTGGACGAAGAAACCGCCAGACTCGCGGCCGACTAGGCCAGGTCTAGCGCTCGGACTCGAACTCGGCGCGGGCTTCGGCGACGAGCGCTTCGAGCGCCTCGGCCGCCGCGGCCATGTCGGTGATGCCGGTCTGGACGATCGGCCCCAGACGGGCCTGATAACCCGCAATGTCTTCCCCCGCGTCCGAGGCGGCGGACAACAGGTTCAACAACTCGACGTTGGCGGTTTGAAACCGCTCGTGGGCACGCTCTCCCACGGCCTCCTGGGTGGCCGGACGCGTCTCTCCAGCTTCCCCGGGGCTCCCTCCGCACGCAAGCGTCGCGAGACAGAGCGCGACGCCGAGACCACCCCGCTGTATCACCGGGACGACCGCTCCAGCTCCTCGTCGATAATCTGCTGGAAGAGCGCGATGGGCGCCGCGCCCAGCACGGCGCGGCCGTTGATGAAGACGGTCGGGGTCGATGACACCCCGTAGTCCTGGCCCGCTCGCAGGTCAGCGTTGACATCGCCCGAAAACTGCCCGCTGTCGAGACAGGTGTCGAACGCGGCCTGGTCGACGCCCAGCTCGCCGGCGTAGCGCTTGATGTCCTCGACCTCGAGGGCGTCCTGGCTCTCGAACATCCGGTCGTGCAGCTCCCAGAACTTCCCCTGCAGATTGGCGCAGAGGCCGGCCTCGGCCGCCTTGAAGGCCTGAGGATGGTTGGGCAGCGGATAGTCCTTGAACACGACCCTGACATCGTCCCCATAGATCTCTCTGAGCTGATCGATCGTGCCGGTCAGCTGCTCGCAGAAGGGACACTGGAAATCGGAGAACTCGACGATCTGGACGGGCGCGGTCTCGGGTCCGGACGACGGATCCGTCTCCGACACCGCGATCTCCGTCCGAGGCGGCTCCAGGTCGAGCGCGATGTCGTCGGCCTCCTCTCGGAGCTCGGCCATCAGCCCGTGGAGCGCCTGGGTAGGTCGCTGCTGCTCGAGAAAGGCCCGGATCTCCGGCTTCATCTGCTCGAGCGTACGGCCCCCGAACGCGCTCTGATTCTGACCATAGAGCAGCGCAATCTCCTCGTCGGTCACTGGAAGCGTGCGCGATGGCAGCTCCTGCGCGAGCAGCTCGTCACGGGAGAGGCCGCGCGCGATCGCTTCGCGCTCGATCAGGATGTCGCCCACCACGATGTCCAGAACCCGACGCCGGGTGTCATAGAGGTCCTGCAGCATCCGCATCCGGTTCGAGGCGTCGTTGGAACGCCAGGCATCGTCGAGGTCGGCCATCGTGACCTCGATATCGCCGACCCGGCCCACGACGGTCTGGTCCGGCTGAGCGAGCGCCGGAGGCGCCGCCAGCAGGAACAGAAGACCGGCGAGCAGGAAGAACCGCTGCAGCATCACAGACACCTTTCTTGTGGAAACACCCGAACGATCACTTTAGCATGCGGCCGGGCGAGCCTTCGCGTAACGCGCGTCTCCGAACCATGTCGACCCACCGTATCCGAACCCGGCCGCCGCGCGGCAGCGCGACCGCACCGCTGGAGGTGTTGACCGACCCCCACGACGTCGCGCCCTTCCTCGAGGATGCCGCGCACTACCCGGGCGGCCGCACCCCGGCCGTGGCCCATCCCCGAAACGAAGCGGAGCTGGCCCTCACTCTGGCCCAGGCTGATTCGGTCCTACCGGTCGGCGCCCAGTCGTCGCTGACCGGAGGCGCGACACCTCGGGGCGAGACCGTGGTGAGCCTGGCGCGGCTGACCGCGCTGGACGTGTACTCGCGCACCAGCCTGCGCGCCGAGCCCGGCGTGACCCTGACCGCGCTGCGCGAGTTACTCGAGGGCCGGGGCTGCAGCTACCCGCCGGTACCGACCTACGAAGGGGCGACCGTCGGCGGGATCGTCTCGACCGACGCGGCCGGCGCGGCGACTTTCAAATACGGCACCACCCGCCGCTGGGTCCGGGCCTTGACCGTCATGCTCGCGTCGGGCGAGGTCCTGGAGCTGGAACGCGACGCTGTCGTGGCGCGCGACGGCATCTTCGAGATCCTGACCGAGCAGGGCCTGCTGCGAGTGCCGGTACCCACCTACCGGATGCCGGGTGTGCCGAAGCACTCGGCGGGGTACCACGCCGAGCGGGAACTCGACCTGGTGGATCTCTTCATCGGAGCCGAGGGGACGCTCGGGATCGTGACATCCGTCACGCTCGATCTCCTCCCGACGGCGCCGCCCGTGGCGTTGGTCCTCGTGGGAGTGCCAAGCGAGTCGCAAGCGGTGACGCTGGTGAATACGTTGCGGCGACAGTCGGAGGCGACTCGCCGGGAAGGCGACATCCGGGGGCTCGACGTCTGCGCGATCGAACACATGGATCGGCGGTGTCTGGACCTCATCCGGGAGGACGGCGCGGACCGCCGACTGGATGTGACGATCGCACCCGATGCGGAGGTCATGCTCCTGGCCCAGCTCGAACTGCCCGAGCGGCTGACCCCCGCCCAGCTGCACGAGGAGGTGGCGCGGTCGCTGTCCGGCACGGCGCCCGATACCCCGATCACGAGACTGTGCCGACTGCTCGAGGACGAGCACCTCCTGGACGCCACCGAGCTGGCGGGTCCCACCGATACGACGCGAATCGCCGACCTTCTGCGTTTTCGCGAAGCGGTGCCCGAGGCGGTGAACCGCCGGGTGGGTCATGCCCAGCGCACGGTCGATCCCGCGATCGAGAAGACCGCCGCCGACATGATCGTGCCGTTCGCCAGACTCTCCGACAGCGTCGCCCTCTTCCGTGAGGCATTCCGGTCCCGCGGGCTCGACCACGCGATCTGGGGACACATCTCCGACGCCAACCTGCACCCGAACCTGCTACCCCGTTCCGCCGAAGACGTCCGCCTGGCGCGCGACGCGATTCTGGAATGCGGACGCGAGGTGGTCGCGATGGGAGGCAGCCCGCTCGCCGAGCATGGCGTGGGCCGTAATCGGACCAAACAGCGGCTGCTGACGTTGCTGCACGGTGCGGGGGGCATTGCCGAGATGCGCGCCGTCAAACAGGCGCTCGATCCACACTGGAAGCTCGCACCGGGCGTCCTCTTCGACCGGGCGGCCATGAAGGAGCAGTCGTCGACGTGAACGTGCGTTTTCTCGCGCACTGGTTGACCACCGGAGTCGCGCTCGGCGTGACGGCGTGGTTGCTGCCCGGTGTCGAAGTCACCTCACTTGCGGCGCTGGCCGTGGCCGCCTTGGTGCTGGGCCTTGTCAACGCCTTCATCCGCCCGGCGCTGCTACTTCTGACCCTGCCCTTCACGGTGCTGAGCCTGGGACTGTTCTACTTCGTGGTCAACGGGCTGGCCTTCGGACTAGCCGCCGCGATCGTGCCGGGGTTCGGCGTGACCTCGTTCTTCTCTGCGATACTCGGAGCATTCATGGTCGGACTGGTGTCCTGGTTCATCGGTATCTTCGGCGGCCCCCGGCGACCCGGGAGTCAGGGGTCGGTCGTGGTCGATGTCCGCCGCGGCGGTGACGGACGGTGGGAGCGATGAGCACACGGGCGCACTGGAGTCTGGCGTTCGTCTTCGTGGCTCTTGCCGCCACGCCGGCCGCCGCCCAGCCGGATCGGCTGGAGCTCGGCGGCGGCATAGCGTTCCTGTCGAGCGATCGGATCACCGACGGCTACGCGGGGGGCTGGTTCATCGACGGGGGGTGGCGGCTGGCGCCAGGGTTGAGCGCCGTCGTGACCGGTGGCCGCCACCGGGTGACGCAGGACGTCGGATTCTTCGATACCGAGGTGACGTTCGATACGGCCCTAGTCGGGGCCCGCTACCGGTTCGAGGCCGGGGGGATGAGACCGTTCGTGCAGGTACTGGTCGGACGGGGCCGGGTTGGAGTGACGGCCCGTGCCACGAGCCCGATCGATACGAGAGGCGACGACGACGCGACGCACGTCACCCTGCAACTCGGTGGAGGCGTGGAGGCCCCGCTCAGCGGGTCGCTTCGCCTCCGGGTCGGCGTGGACTATCGACGGGTCGAGGCCGACACCGCACTCAACCAGATCGCCATCTCGAGCGGCGCTGTCTTCGGCTTCTAGTGGTCCGGCGCCTCGGCCCCTACAAGCGCCCTAACAGATCGGTCAGTTTTCGTAGCCGATAGGCGCCGTCGGCCGGGTTGTGGTAACCGACCGCGCGCTCGGCGTCGGTCAACGCCGTATCGTCTTTCATCGGCTCGAACTGATGGCCTTCGTGCCACTCGTTGAACGACGTGATGTGCACCAGAAAGAACCCCTGGTCGACATTGCCCAGGAAGGGGTGTGTCTGGAGCATGAGATTCGCCTGGAGCGTCTCTTCCATCCTGTTCTCAGCCAGCCGGGCAGCCATCTCGCGTTTTTCTGGTCGCGTCCAGTCGATCGGTTCCGACACGGCCGGCAGGAAGGGCGGGGTCACGTAGCACGGGTCTTCGACGACCCGGCGCGCCATGTAGTCCTGGCCCGGATTGAGCGGAAAGGCGAACAGGACGCCGACCCGGGTAGAGACCAGCGCGTGGTCCAGCCACTGGTCCGGCGAATCAGCCGGGTCATAGACCGAGATACCGTCCATCCCCTGTGCGGCCACACGTTCCGCTTTCGAGGTGTTCGACAGGAGCGTGAGATGGTCGAAGTCGTCCGCCACGATCGACCGCAGCCGCTCCACCTGACGTCGCCACTCGCTGTCGAGCACGAAGTCGGCGACCGGCTCCAGCTCCCCACGACAGTTCTCGACCTGCTGCGGAGGCGCCGTGCGGAACAGCTTAAAGACGGGCCCCTGGGTCCGGTCCGCCCGCTCATTGAAGTAGAAGCAGTCCCACCGGCGACGCTCGCCGAACTCGCGAAGCAGATAGAGGACGTCCTCCGGCATGCGCGTCGCCCGGTCGAGGTTGTACGGCTCGAGGTGAAAGGCGACCTTGATGTCATGGTCCGCCATCACGTCCATGATGAGCGGGACGGCACGGTCGGAGAAGCTGCCCTGTCCCCACCAGCTAATGTTGATCACGCCGACGCCGGACTCGGCGATCCAGCGAGCGTGCTGCTCGACCACGGCACGCGACCGCGAGTCGTAGGCGCCGAGGAGCGGCATGGTGTTGGCAGCCAGGTCGACCGGCGGGACGCGGTGCCACATCGTCCAGTGGCGAAACGGATCGGCGGCGTACCACGGGTAGTAGTCGAAGACGAAGTGGCGGCGCGGATCCGTATAGCGGGCGCGGAGCAGGTCGCCGAAGCGGCGCCACGCGAACTGTTCCTGCGCTCCCGCGTGGGCAGCCCCCAGCGCGCCGGTGCCGCCGGCCGCACACAACGAGAGGAACGCGCGACGAGTGAGGGACATCGGTGGCGGAGGCCTATTGTTCCACGCAGTAGAGACGACCGGGCTGGTCGCAGGACTGGGTCCCACCCGCGGACCAAGTCGGGCCGATCGGACCGAGCACGCCCACCGTGCCCGTGCCCACGGTGGTCCGCCAGCTGCGGCAGCTCGCACCGGACGCGGCAGGCAGACCGCCGGTCTCGGTTCCGGTCCAGACCCGGTCTACCGTCCGCGGCTGCACGCCCTGCTCGTCGACGACGATCGGGTTGTTGATCGTGCCGTCCGCCAGATCTGACCAATGGTCGGCCACCCGCACCCCGGAGGTCATCACGAACGGCAACGCCCCCTGGGTAAAGGTGATGCTGGGCGACACCCCGTCACCGCTCAACCAGGCTCGGAAGGTGCCCGACAGGCCGGCCGCAGCGGCCAACGACCCACACAGGGCATCGCCGGCGGCCACGCCACCGAAGTCACCCGCCACGGCCTGACTCGTCACGAAGATGACCCGACCCACTGGCGCCACCTCGGCGGTCGGCGCCGCCGGGCTGTTGCCACAACCTACGACGCTCGCAAGCGCAGCGACACAGACCAGCTCCCGCAGCAACCCCGAATATCGAGCGTGCGAGCGCCCGGAGCCTGAAGCCCGAAGCCTGAAGCCGCCGGTCGCTGACGGTAGACATGATTCAGCGACCTTACGGAGTTTGTCGGCCACAGCACGTTCGACAAACTCTGGGATGAAGCCCCGAAGACGTGCCACGTTCAGAGTTCCACCTTCCGCAAACGCAGGGCGTTCGAGATCACCGAGAGCGAACTGAGGGTCATGGCGGCGCTCGCCCAGATCGGGCTGATGAGAACCCCAAGGACCGGATACAAGACACCGGCAGCGACCGGGACCCCGACGGCGTTGTAGACGAACGCCAGGAACAGGTTCTGGCGGATGTTTCGCATCGTCGCCCGACTCAGCCGGCGAGCCTGCACAATCGACTGGAGATCACCGCGCACCAGGGTGATGCCGGCGCTCTCGATGGCGACATCGGTCCCGGTCCCCATTGCGATCCCCACAGCTGCCTCGGCCAACGCTGGCGCGTCGTTGATACCGTCTCCGGCCATCGCGACCACCGCGCCTTCGGCCTGACGGTCCGCGACGATCCGCTGCTTGTCGGCGGGCAAGACCTCGGCCACAACGTCATCGATCCCGAGCCGCCCGGCGACCGCATCAGCAGTGGTCTGATTGTCTCCAGTCACCATCAGCAGCCGCAGCCCCTCGGCACGCAGCTGCGCGATCGCCGCGGCGGTCGTCGGCTTGATCGGATCGGCTATCGCCAGCAGACCGGCCAGCGCGCCATCCACCGCGACGAAGACGGTGGTCTCTCCTTCTCGCCGTCGGGCCTCGGCGGCCGCGGCCAGCGGTCGCGTCGATATGCCATGGGCGTCGAGCAGGTCGGAGGTCCCAAGGAGCACCTGGCGACCCTCCACCCGACCGGACACACCCCGGCCGACGTGCGCCTCGAACCCGTCACAGGGGGGCACCCGAAGCTGGCGCTCGGCCGCCGTCGCCACGATGGCCGCGGCCAGCGGATGCTCGCTTCCGCGCTCCAGACCGGCCGCCAGGGACAGCAACGTCCCGTCGTCGACACCGTCGGCAGGTTCGACCGCGGTCACGGCGGGCCGGCCCTCGGTCAACGTCCCAGTCTTGTCGACGACGACGGTGTCGACCTGCTCGAGGAGCTCGAGGGCTTCGGCGTTCTTGACCAGCACCCCCACCCCGGCCCCACGGCCCGTTCCCACCATGACCGCCATGGGGGTGGCCAGCCCAAGGGCACACGGGCAGGCGATGATCAGCACCGCCACCGCGCTGACCAGAGCCAGCGCCAGACGCGGCTCAGGCCCCCAGAGCGCCCAGGCGGTGAAGGCCAGCAGGGCCACCGAGACGACAGCTGGGACGAAGTACCGCGCAAGCCGGTCGGCCTGCCGCTGAATCGGCGCTCGACTCCGTTGAGCCTCGGACACCATCGTCACGATCTGCGCCAGAAGCGTGTCACCGCCAACCCGCTCGGCCTGCATGACGAGGGTCCCGGTCCCGTTCAGCGTCGCGCCAACCAGTCGATCACCGGAGGTCTTCTCCATGGGTACCGGCTCGCCGGTCACCATCGATTCATCGACGGCGCTGCGGCCCACCGCGACCGTGCCGTCGACCGGGACCCGCTCACCGGGACGAATCCGGAGGAGATCGCCCACCCGCACGTCGCTGAGCGGGACGTCCTCCTCGGCATCGCCGACCACCCGGCGCGCCAGCGCCGGCGCCAGACCGAGGAGCGCCCGGAGCGCGGCGCCGGTGCGGCCCCGCGCGCGTAGCTCGAGCACCTGCCCGAGCAGCACCAGCACGATGATGACCACCGACGTGTCGAAGTAGGGCTCGACCCCGGTCCCCATGCGGAAGCCGTCGGGGAACGATCCGGGGACGAGGGTCGCCGCCACACTGTAGAGATACGCCGCGCCCACCCCGATCGCGATCAGGGTGAACATGTTGGGGCTGCGGTTGACGACCGACGTCCAGCCGCGCTCGAAGAAGGGACGTCCGGCCCACAGCACGACCGGCGTCGCGCAGACCAGCTGAATCCAGTTCGACAGGGGTCGGCTGATCCACGTGGTGACTTGCCCCCCGATCACCATCTCTGCCATCGCCAGGACGAACACCGGAAGCCCCAGCGCCGCGCCAATCCAGAAGCGGCGGGTCATGTCGTCGAGCTCGGGGTTGGGTGGCTCCTCGGGCGCCACCGTCCTCGGTTCGAGCGCCATCCCGCAGTCTGGACAGCTCCCCGGAGTCGACTGCACCACCTCGGGATGCATCGGGCAGGTGTACTCGACCGTGGGCAGCGCGAGGGCGACCTCGGCCTCGAGCGCCATGCCGCAGATCGGGCAGGGCCCAGGCTCGGACTCGCGGACCTCCGGGTCCATCGGACAGGTAAACACCGCGCCTGGAGGTGGTGGCGCGACCGGGCCGGCGTCCTCGGGATGGAGATAGCGGCCTGGATCGGCCTGGAACCTGGTCAGACACCCTTCGCAGCAGAAGAAGTAGGTCTGCCCGTCGTGCTCGCAGTTGTACGAATCGGGCGCCGGGTCGACCTGCATCCCGCACACCGGATCCACCGCCATCAGCGGATTGTCGACCGACGGCGCCGACGGCGACGGGTCGTCGCCCTGGAGAAACTGGCTCGGGTCGGCGGCGAACGCGGTGCGGCAGCCGCCGCAGCAGAAGTAGTAGGTGACGCCGGCGTGCTCGTGCTGGTGACGGGCTTTCTCCGGGTCGACCTGCATCCCGCAGACCGGATCACGCATGTCGGCTGCCTGTGTCATCGATGGCGTGCTCGTCAGGACCGTTTCAGGGATCGACGCCGGGTCGCTTTACGACGATCCAGTGGTTCATTCATCATAGTCGTTCGACCGCACGGCGCCCCTCGCCCGGACCCTCAGTGGATCTCACGCACTCAAACGCATGCGCACACTACACGCCGCTCTGATCTCGCTGGCTGTGATCGCAGTCGTCTCGACCCCGGCAGAGGCCCAGGACCCGGCCGAAGGTCCGTGGTCGGGCAGCGCGGAGGTCTCCGCGGTGGCGACCACGGGTAACTCTGACACGCGCACCTTCGGGCTCGGAGGCGAAGTCGCCTACGACCCTGGTGGCTGGAGCTGGCTGGCCCGGGCGGCGTATGTGGAAACCTCCGCCGATGACCAGCTGCGTGCTCGCTCGTTCAATGGTCTCGCCGAAGCCTCCAGGAACGTGTCGGAACGGCTCGAGGTGTATGGGCGAGGCGGCTATCTCCGAGACCTCTTTGCCGGGATCGCGCGCCGCGTGACGACCGAGGGAGGTCTGGCGTGGGAAGCCGTGGCCGAGGCCTCACACTCGCTGGAAGTGCTGGCTGGCGCGGGTGTGACTCGGGAGATTCGACTGGTCGGAAACGACCTGACGATATGGACCGCCAACGCCACCGGACGCTATGCCTGGACGCTGTCAGACACCAGCGCGATCACCGAAGAGGCGTCGTTCGTCGCCGACTTGAATACCGGCGAGAACTGGCGCTTCGCGAACGAGGTGGCCGCCACCGCGGCGCTCACGAGCCTCTTCTCGCTCAAGGTCTCCCACAAGCTCAGCTATCTGAACACCCCGGTCCCGGGATTCAAGAGCACGGACACCATCAGCGCGGCGGCGTTGGTGGCGACCTTCTAGGTTTCTGGATCGCCAGAAAGCCTTGGAGGCTGCTGAAGTACCAGCCTGGGCCCGGTTTCTTGCCGAGACGGGTGCGTGGCAAGGCGCGAGGAGGGAGCAACCAGGCGGGTTGTGACCGACGAAGCAACGCCGCCACGCGCCCGTGTCGGCGAAAAACCTAGAGTTGGGAACCTAGCCAGGCGTCGCGGAAGGCGAGCTGGGTGGGCGTCAATGTGCGACCCAGCTCCTCGAATGCGACCAGCCGCTGGCCCGGATGTGGAGCGGGCGTGACGCGAGTGGTGTGCACCGCCCCGCCCCGTGCGTAGGTCAGCGACACGGAACGACCGGGCAGGAGTCGCCCACGCGTGTCCCGCCAGCGGCCGGCTGACGACACCTCGCGGTCGTCGATCGAGACGATCACGTCGTCCTGGTCGAGTCCGGCCACATAGAGCGGGGAGCCGAACGCGGTGGGACGAGTCACCTGCGCACCACCCCGCTCGAATCGCAAGGCCGGATCTCCGAGCCAGGCCTGATCCGGCGCCGTCGACACCACCGCCACCCCCGCCCGTTCCAGCAACGGTCCGTAGTCGATCACCTCGTGGCCCTCGACGTAGCGGTCGAAGTACTCGTCGGCGAACGATGCGTCGGTCAGTTCCGCCAGCGCCACGCGAGCGTCGGCCATCGTATAGGGACGGTCGACGGCGCCGGGGGTCGATCCACCCGGCAGTCCGAACCGGCGCCACAGCAGCCGCATGTAGTCGTCCAGCGTCACCGCGTCGGCGCCGGCCGCATCCGCGCTACGCACCCGGAGCAGCAGGTCGAGCCCCAGACCAAGCGTCTCCCCCCAGGTGTAGTAGGAGATGAAGAGGTTGTCCCAGTTGGTGGGATCGATCGAGGTCGCCGCATCGGTGAACGGCGCGAGCCGGCTCATCTCGACCGCCGAGCGGAACTGCCGGCCTGGTCCCAATCGCACGGTCTCGATGGCGCGGCTGAACCGACCCAGCGTGGCGGACAACGGCGCCAATCCTGCCCGCTGGAGTGTCAGCGCGCCGTAGTAGTTCGTGTAGCCCTCCGCCAACCAGAGCTCGCCGGAGGGATTGACGCGTTCGAAGTCGAACGGCTCGAGCGACCGCGGCCGGATCCGCTCGACGTTCCAGACGTGGAAGAACTCGTGCGAGACCGACCCCAGGAGCTGCCGGCCCTGGGTGCGCAACGCCGCCGGGGCGCTGAGGACCGTACTGTTGCGGTGCTCCATCGCGTCACCACCGGCGGTCGGCAGGTAGTCGGCAATGAAAGTGTAGCGGCCGGTCTCGAATCGCGGGAACTCACCGAAGACCGCCACCATCTCGCGAACGATCCGCTCGACATCATCCGCATAGCGGTCGACGTCGGCCTCGCTCCCTCCGTGATGCACGGCCACCCGGAACTGCGGCCTGTAGGTGGGATCCGATGGATCGGACACTTCGAAGGTCCGGTCCACGAACCCACTGAACTCCGCTGGACTGTCCAGCAGGTAGGCGACGTTGGGAGCGGTGAATGTCAGTGGATCGTCGGTTGGGAACAGCTGCGTCGCCACCCGCCACGACTCGCCGGCTGGGGGCACGAAACGCACCTGGATGAGGCCAGTCTCGTGGCCCGCCGGCCAGATCAAGCTCGCCGGCATGTTGAGGTGCGCGTGCGTGCGGTCGACGGCCAGGTAGGTCCCGTCGATCCGATCGCCGAAGATGCGGTACGAGAAGACCACCGAGCCATCATGGCCGGCGATGTCCCACCGGGTGGGCAAGGTCCGGACCGCCTCGAGCGGGTCGCCGGCGCCGCTCCTCGCCTCCACCATGAAGATGTTCTTGGCGAAGTCGTGGCGTGCGTAGCGACCGGGCGACGCGCTGCTCATCCGCAGGCTGAGCGGATCGGCGCCAAGGCCATCGACCTGGAGTTCTACCGCCATCCATCGATGAGCCGGCTCGGGCACGCTCACCGTGTAGCGCACCTGGGCGTCGGTGCTTTCCGGCGCCGACTGACCGCCCGTGCGAACGCCCAGACCGAGCGCGACGAACGCAAGCACGAGGGCGGCACCGCCGAGGGGCCACCCACGCCCCCGACCCGCGCCTGGCCGGATCATGGGCTCGGCTCGAGCGCGTCCCAGACCTGTCGGACG
>CAJWMX010000004.1 GCA_913043805.1 uncultured Acidobacteriota bacterium
TCACCATCTGTCGCCACGACCTGATCCGCGCTCGTCACGTCGATCTCATCCGGGATTCGACGACGCATGCTGCGATACGTTCAGCAGAATGCCCATCCCGAGCAGGCTGACCAGCAAGGAAGAGCCACCGGAGCTGACGAACGGCAGCGGAATCCCCTTGGTGGGCATCAGACCAAGCACCACACTGATGTTCACGAAAGCCTGGAACGCCACCATCATCGTGAGGCCGAGAGCCAGGAACGAACCGAACGCATCCGGCGCCGCGGTACTGATCCGGAGACCGCGCCACACGATGATTCCGAAGCAGACCAGAACCGCGGTCGCCCCAAGGAGCCCCGTCTCCTCGGCGATGACGGCGTAGATGAAGTCCGTGTGGGGGGCCGGCAGGTAGAAGAGCTTCTGCACCCCACCCATGAGGCCCTGCCCGACGACGCCGCCGGTACCGACCGCGATCTGGGACTGGATGATCTGAAAACCGTCGCCGAGCGGATCCGCCCAGGGGTCGAGGAACGCCATCAACCGCCGGCGGCGGTAGTCGGCGCTGGCAAGAATGACAGCGAGCACCGGCGCCATCACCAGCGCCGTGCCGATGATGTAGCGATATCGGAGCCCCGCCGCGAAGACCATGACCGACACGATCAGCAGGAGCGTGAACGCGGTGCCGAAATCCGGTTCCAGGACGATCAGCCCGCAGATCAACGCCGTGACGCCAGCGATCGGTCCGAGCGCGTAGCGGACCTGGTCGATCTTGTGCATCCGCTGCTCGAGCATCATCGCGGTAAAGATGATCACCACCACCTTGGCGAGCTCGGACGGCTGCACCCCGATGCCGCCGATGCCGAGCCACCGACGGGTGCCGTTGATGTCTGGACCGAAGAAGACCGCGACCAGGGCAACGAGCGACAGCCCGAGTCCCGACCAGATGACCAGCGGCTGGCGCAGGCTGCGATAGTCGACGCGCATCGCCAGGCTCAGCAGACAGACTCCGAGCACGGTCCAGGTCACCTGCTTGAAGAGGAAGTAATAGGACGGTTGTTCGAACCGGTCCACGGCGAGCACGGCCGACGCGCTGTAGACCATGACCACGCTCACGCACAGAAGGAGCAACGTGGCCAGGAACAGCAGCTTGTCCGATTTCAGCTTTCGCGCCATACTCGCCGCCTGCGTTCGACAGTGAATCGGGCTCGTCGTGCCCCGGGGCCTAAAGCTCCGGGCCGTTCGACCCGAGAAACCGTGCGTGAGCAGTCAACAGTCATCAGTCAAGCGTGAGGAATAGACACCGGCCTCGCAGACCGGGGCAGCCTGCGTTCCCAGCGGACGGCTCTAGACCGCCACTACCCGACTGATGACTGTTCACTGCTCACGTGTCGTCGCTCGCACCTCCCGCAAGCGGTCCACCGCCTGCTTGAACACCCGTCCCCGCTCCGCGTAGTCGCGGAACATATCCAAACTCGCGCAAGCCGGCGCCAGCAGCACGGTGCCTCCCGGCGGGGCGACGCCATAGGCGGTCTGCACCGCCTCCGGGAGCGAATCGCGCTCCAGCACCCGCACCACGGAACCGAAGGCGTCCTTGAGGCGACTCCGCGCCTCGCCTATCACCACCACCGCCTCGGCGCGCCGGCCGAGCACCGCGTGCAAACGCCCGAGGTCGCCTCCCTTGAAGCGCCCTCCCATGATCACGACCAGCGGAGCCTGACAACTCTCGATGGCGCGAGCCGCCGCCTCCACGTTGGTGGCCTTGGAGTCATTGACGAAGTGCACGCCGTCAACCTCGCCAACCGGCTCGAGGGCGTGCTCGAGACCGTGGAACTGCTCGACGGCCGCCGTCATCGCTTCCCCGGACACGCCCAGGAGGTTGGCGGCCGCACCGGCGGCCAGGACGTCGCTCAACAGATGACGACCGGAGAGCCGAATCGAGGACAGTGGAATCAGGGGACGGTCGCCACGTCCCGTGCGATGCACGATCCGGTCTCCGGCCACCACGACGCCAGCGTCCAGCGACCGCTCGACCGCGTAGCACTCGCGTCGGGCGACGCAGTCCCGGGTCAACTCGAGGACGGCCGAGTCATCGGCGTTGACGACAAGGCTGTCCTCACTCGTTTGATTGACGCAAATCCTCGCCTTGGCCTCGGCGTAGGCCGCGTGGTCGGCGTGCCGGTCGAGATGGTCGCTGTACAGGTTCAGAAACACGGCCACCGACGGCCGGAAGGTCGTCGTGAGCTCGAGCTGGAAACTGGACACTTCGACCACGTGCACGGCGTCTGGAGTGGACTGCTCGACCTGCGAGCTCAAGGCGGTGCCGACGTTACCGCCCACCAGCACCACCCGTCCCCCGGCTTCGAGCATCCGCCCCAGCAGCACCGTCGTCGTGGACTTCCCTTTCGTTCCGGTGACCGCGACGATCCGCCCCCGCACCCAACGGGACGCCAGCTCGACCTCGCTGATGATCGGGGTCCCAGCCCTTCGCGCCGTCGCGAGCACGGGCAAGGTCGGGGGCACCCCCGGGCTGAGCACGACGAGAGCGGCATCCTGCAACGTCTCGTCGCGGTGGCCGCCCAGCTCGAGCTCAACGCCGGCGCCTGTCAGCACCGTGACGTCGGGACCAACGGCTTCGCGGGACTCGGTCAACGTCACCCGCGCTCCACGGTCGGCCAGCAGCCTCGCCGCGGCTACGCCGCTACGTGCGGCGCCCACCACCACCACCGGCATGCCATGCACGGAGAAGTCGGTCATCGCAGCTTCAACGTCGCCAGACTGAAACAGGCGAACACCACGGCGGCGATGAGAAACCGCGTGATCACCTTTGGCTCGCTCCACCCCAGCAGTTCACAGTGGTGGTGCAGCGGCGCCATGCGAAACACCCGCTGGCCTGTCAGCTTGAAGGAACCGACCTGGATGATCACCGAGGCCGCCTCGATGACGAAGACCGCCCCAACGACCGGCAGCAGCAGCTCCTGTTTGATCAGAATGGCGACGGTGCCCAGCGCGCCGCCCAGCGCCAGCGAACCCACGTCGCCCATAAAAATCTCGGCGGGGTGCGAGTTGTACCAGAGAAAGCCGAGGCCAGCGCCGACCAGCGCGCCACAGTAGACCGTCAGCTCGGCCGCCGGCGCGAAGTGGGTCAGGAGGAGGTATTCGGCGAAGATCGCATGGCCGGTCACATACGCGAGTGCCGTCAACGCGGCGGCCGCAACCGTGAACACGCTGATGGCCAGCCCATCCAGCCCGTCCGTCAGATTGACCGCGTTCGAGAAGAAGACCAGTCCGAACATCGCGAACGGCACGTAGAGCCAGCCGATATCGGGAGTCAGCGTCTTCAGGAACGGAAAGAGCAGCTGCGTGTCGTAGAGCCCTCGGTCGGTCAACCACAAGAGCGCGATGCCGACTCCCATTGCGACGACCCCCTGGCCAATCATCTTGTAGAGGGGTCGCAGGCCTCGGTGGTTCTTCCGCACCACCTTCAGGTAGTCATCGAAGAACCCCACCGTCCCGAACGCCAAGGTCGCCAGCATGGCGATCCAGACATGCAGGTTGGTGAGATCGCCCCAGACAAGGGTGGGCACCGTGGCGGCGGTCAGGATCAACACCCCGCCCATCGTGGGGGTCCCGGCCTTCGACTGATGCGTCTCGGAGAGTTCGTCTCGGACGACTTGCCCGATCTGAAAGTCACGTAGCGTCCGGATCAGCCAGGGCCCCATGACCAGGCTGATCACGAATGCGGTAAGGCCGGCCGCGGCGGTCCGGAACGTGATGTACTGAATCACGTTCACGTCCGGGTACAGGAGGTAGTAGAGCATCAGGCGCACTCCGCCTCGAGCCTGGCCACCACCTGCTCGGTTCGCATGCCGCGTGATCCCTTAACCAGCACCACGTCGCCGTCTTCCAGCCGCTCGATCAGGGCCGCCGCCGCTCCCGCGCTCTCCTCGCAGTGGATCACGTCGCTCTGGGCCATGCCGGCGTCGACCGCCGCCGCGGCCATCACCGCCGCCGCCTCTCCGCCCACGGTGAGCAACAGACCCAGCCCCGCGTCCGCGGCCTCGCGCCCGGTATCTCGATGCAACGGCAACGCCCGGGAACCCAGTTCCAGCATCTCGCCCAACACTGCGACCCGGCGTCCCGAACGACGGTCGCTCGCGAACGCCGCAAGGGCGGTGCGAACGGCCAACGGACTCGCGTTGTAGGTGTCGTCCACCACCACGATTCCGCGACCGGGCCGGAGCAGTCGGCCGCGTCCGGGCGGCGCGGTGACCTTGGCGATTCGCGCCGCCGCGTCTTGTGGAGACACGTCGAAACGAAGACCGACCGCGACCGCCGCGAGCACGTTGGCCAGATTCCCGCGACCCGGTAACGAGCTCTGAAGCTGCGTCTCCCCGACCGGCGTCCGGATGGTCGCCGACGTGCCGTCGAGGCCGCGCTCATCGATGTCGGCGGCCGTCACCTCCGCGTCGGGACCGAACCCGAACGTCGTCACGTTCGCCGCGCTCCGACCGACTCGGCTCATCACTCGCTCGTCATCGGCGTTCGCCACCACCTCGGTCGCGGCCGTCGCGCCTTCGAGAATCTCCGCCTTGGCGTCGGCGATCGCGTCGAGAGAGGGAAAGAACTCCGCATGCACCTCGGCCACGTTGGTCCAGACCCGCACGTCAGGCTCGGCCAGTTCGACCAGTCGGCTGATCTCGCCCGCCGCGTTCATCCCGAGCTCGAGTACCGCCACCTCCGGCCCGTTGGCCAACTCCAGCAACGACAGCGGCAGGCCGATGTGGTTGTTGAGATTGCCCTTGGTCCGGAACACGTCGAACCTCGACTCGAGCACCGCCGCCGTCAGCTCCTTCGTCGTCGTCTTGCCTACGCTGCCGGTGATCGCCACCACCCTGGCACCCGACTGTCGTCGGTGGTAGCGCCCCAGTTCCTGTAGGGCGAGCAGCGTGTTATCGACCACGACACCGTCGGCCTCGCCGAGCGCGTCAGGCCGCGAGACCAGCACCGCGCACGCGCCCTTTTCGACCGCCGCCTGCACGTAGTCGTGCCCATCCAACCGCTGTCCCTCGATCGCGATGAACAGCTCTCCAGCCTCGATCGCACGGGAATCGATGGCATAGCCCTCGATGCGCCGCGCTTGCCCCCCCCTGACCTCGCCTCCAACCACCGTGGCCAACTCGCCCAGCGTCAGGCTCGAGCGGGAGCGCGCCGTGCCGGTGGTCTCCATTCGCCGACTCGCCTGGCGTCAGTTGGACGCCGCTCCGGTTCTGTGACGGGCAAGCGCGGCGACCGCGATCTTCCGGTCGCTGAACGGCCGCCGCTCGTCGCCGACGACCTGCTCCGTTTCGTGCCCCTTGCCCGCGATCACGACGACATCGCCAGGACCGGCCAGCGCGATGGCCCGCTCAATGGCGCGCCTCCGGTCCACGATAGCCAAATGACTCACCGCCTCGTCGGCAGACGAGACCAGGCCTCGCTCGACGTCGGCGATGATCGCGGCCGGGTCCTCGGTTCGGGGGTTGTCCGACGTCACCACCACCAGATCGCTCAGCCGGGCCGCGACCGCGCCCATCAACGGCCGCTTCGCCGGATCCCGGTCGCCGCCACACCCGAACACCGAGATGACTCGTCCAGAGCCCAGATCCCGCGCCGTGGTCAGCACCGCTCGCAGCGCATCATCGGTGTGCGCGAAGTCGACCAGTACCTGGATGTCGTCTCCGGGCGTCGACACCCGCTCAAGGCGGCCAGGCACGTCCGTCACCTGACCGACGCCCCGCACGATGGCGTCGACAGGCAGATCGAGCGCAAGCGCGGTACTGACCGCCGCCAGCACGTTGTAGACATTCAGCCGACCCGGAAGCGCGGTCGTGAGCGACAGCGGTCCGCGGGGCGTGTCGAGCTCGAGCGACGTGCCCTCGAAACTGAGATCCATTCGGGTCGGCCGCAGGTCGGCGTCGCGATCGATCGCGTAGGTCACGGGACGTGCGACACCCTCGGCAAGCTGTCGTCCGTAGGGGTCGTCGACATTGACGACCGCGGGTGCCCCCGCGGGCAACATCTCGAACAGCCGCCGCTTGGCGCCGAAGTACTGGGTCATGTCGCCGTGATAGTCGAGGTGGTCCCGGGTCAGGTTGGAAAAGACGGCCGACTCGAACCGGATCTGGTCGACCCTTCTGAGCGCCAGCGCGTGCGACGACACCTCCATGACACACGCGCGCCGGTCGTGGTCCCGCATCTCGCGAAGCAACCCCTGTATCTCGGGGGCCTCTGGCGTGGTGCGAACCGCGATCTCGCTGCGCCCGCCGGTTTCGTAGCGCACCGTGCCGATCTGGCCGCACGGTCGCCCAGCCGCCTCGAAGATGGCGGCCAACAGATAGGTCGTCGTGGTCTTGCCGTTGGTCCCGGTCACTCCGACTACGGCGAGTTCGTGGCTCGGATCCCCGGAGAATGCCGCAGCCAGCTCGGCAAGCGCCGTGCGGCTATCCGCCACCTCAACCCACGGGGCCTGGACGCCAGTGGGCGCGGGCGAAGACGCCACGACCAGCAAAGCCCCGTGCGCTTCGGCATCGGCCGCGAAGTCCGACCCGTCGAACTGCTCGCCGCGCAGCGCCACGAAGACCGCGCCAGGCTGCACGCGGCGCGAGTCGTAGTCGACGGCGGTCACGGTGCGAGCCCCGAGCTCGGCCTGGGCCAACAGCCCCTCCGGGTCGGACCTGACTCCAGACAATCGAGGCAACAGCTGGCGTAGTGTCATGGAGATGACTCCAGCCCTCGACGATCGAGCTCGAGCCGGGCGAGCTGCCCGCTATTCATCACCGCACCTGGGGCGGGACTCTGGCCGACGACGAACCCGTCGCCATTCATCTCGACCGACAGTCCCAGCTCGGTGGCGACCTCGAGCGCCTGACGCGCCCCGAGCCCGCGCAGGTCAGGCATCGTGCCCGGCGCGGTGCCGATCCCGGTCGTCCGGACCTCCGCCTGCGTTCTCGCTGCGACCGGCTGGGCGGTGACGGGCGGGAACGGATCATCAGCCACGAGCACCGGAGCCGGCGCGTCAATATTGGGCGGCACGCCGAGCTGACGAAGCGCCGCCTCCGCGATGCGTTGGAAGACCGGCGCGGCCACCGTTCCCCCGCCGCGACTCACATCGTCGACGACGACGAGGATGGTGAGCTCGGGGCGGGTCGACGGAGTAAAGCCGGCGAACGACGCGATGTTCCGCCCGTTGTCGTCGTAACGCCCGTCGATCAGCTTCTCGGTGGTCCCTGTCTTCCCCGCGGCGGTGTAGCCAACCAGCTGCGCCCGCCGAGCCGTCCCACGCGAGACCACGTCTTCGAGTATCCGCGTCATGGTCAGCGCCGTGTTCTCCGACATGACCCGGCGGACGATGCGACGCGGGGACTCGACCCGCTCTCCCTCGTTGAGCACCGCGCGCACCAGACGCAGAGCCACGAGTTCCCCGCCATTGGCGACCGCGCTCATCGCGGCTGCCATTTGGAGCGGGGTGACCGAGATGCTGTAGCCCATCGAGACCGACGCCAGATCACTCTCGGTCAGCCTGGCCGGGTCATGCACGATCCCGCGACTTTCGCCCGGAAAATCAGACGACGCGCGTTCGCCGAACCCGAACCGCCGCACGTAGCGGCCCATCCGCTCGGTGCCGAGCCGCTGGCTCAACTGGCTGGCGCCCACGTTGCTCGAACGCACGAGCACGTCGGCAAACGACAGCACGCCGTAGTTGCGGAGATCGGAGATGGTTCGTGAGCCGAATCGGATCACCCCAGGATTCGTGTCGAACTCCTCGGTCGGATCCGACACTCCCTCCTCGAGCGCCGCCGAGGCGGTGATCACCTTGAAGATCGAGCCGGGCTCGTAGACCGCCTGGGTGGCCCGATTCCGCCGCTGGTCATCGCTGGTCGAGGCAAAGACGTTGGGGTTGAACGTCGGCTCGTTGGCCAATGCCAGGATCTCGCCGGTGGCCGGATCCATGACCACGACGCTGCCACCCTCGGCATCATGCTCTCGAACCGCCGCGCGGAGCTCTCGCTCAGCGATGTGCTGGATGTACTTGTCGATGGTCAGCTCGAGCGACACCCCGGTCATCGGTGGCCGCTCGACCCGGCTGAAGGCTCGGCCGTGGGCGTCGGTCTGCACCAGCACCACGCCCTCGCGTCCGCTGATCTCCTCGTCGTACAGGGACTCGAGCCCGTGCAACCCCTCGTTGTCGACGCCGACGTAGCCGAGCAGATGCGCGCCCAGCTCCGAGTTCGGATAAAAGCGGCGGTTCTCCTTGATCAGTCCGATTCCTGGCAGATCGAGCTCGCGAATGCGGTGAGCCGCCTGTACCGACACATGACGTTCCACATACGCAAACAACCCGTCTCGTGAGAGTCGCGTCTCGATGGTGTCCCAATCGCCTTCGCTGCAGTCGAGGACCTGACACAGCGCATCGGTGGTGCCCACCGCATCGTCCACCTCGTTGGGCACCGCGACGACCGTATCGGCTTCCACGCTGTAGGCGAGCAGCCGTCCGTTCCGGTCGACGATCTCGCCACGCTTGGGCACGGTCTTGACCGACCGCGACTGCTGGCGTTCGGCCTGCTCCATCAAGGCGTCGTAGCGAAACACCTGAAGGTGCACCAGACGCGCCTCGATGGCCACACCCCAGAGAGCCATCACCGACGCCATCACGAGCACACGGCTCCGGACCGTACGCCGCCAGCGGTCGGGCCCGGTGGGAGTTACGGCCATCGCTCCTCCCCGGTCTGCTCGGGAAGCTCGTCCGGCTCCTGTCGTCCAGCCAGGACCGCCGGCCCGGGGGGATCGGCTGGCGCGACGCGTTCGATCACCAAAGCCGCTGGGCCGGGCGCCACCATGTCCAGCTCCTCGGTCGCGATCCGCTCGATCCGACGCGGGGAACGCAACGTCTCGATCTCCAACCGAAGATGTCGGTTGATCTCGATTTCGTCAGCGCGCTCCTGTTCCATCTGCTCGATCTCGTAGCCGTGCCGCAGCAGCTCGAAGTGCTGCCACGCCGAGAACAGCAACACGGCGACCAGACACACCCCGATGGCGGCCGAGCGCCACAGTTCACGCTGCCGGGTCCGATCGATCTCCCGGACGATCGGATTGTTCGGGATCTCACGCTTGATGTCGTATTCGAGGTCGAGACGACTCATGCCACCCTCTCCAGCGCCCGAAGCTTCGCCGAGCGCGCCCTGGGGTTGCGTTGGACCTCATCAGCGCCGGGACGCAGGGGCCGACGAGTCAGGACCCGAACCGTCGGGTCGCTACCGCCCTCGAGTTCCCGCAGCGTGTACTTCACGATCCGATCCTCGAGCGAATGGAAGCTGATGATGGCCAGCCGAGCGCCGGCCCGGAGTCGGGCGGTGACCGCGCGCACGAATCGATCGAGACCATCGAGCTCTTCGTTCACCCAGATCCGCAACGCCTGAAACGTTCGCGTCGCCGGATCGATGCGCCGGTGGCCTCGCTGACGAATCGCCCGCCGGACGGCCATCGCCAACTCTGTGGTCGTGGAGAGCGCGTCGGCATCGCGTGCCGCGATGATCGACCGCGCAATCCGTCGGGAGTGCCGCTCTTCGCCGTACTCGTAGATGACGTCGGCCAGCGCATCCGCATCGATGTCGGCCAGCCGCTCCGCCAGCGTCTGTCCCTGGCTACGGTCCATCCGCATGTCGAGCGGGTCTTCACGGCGGAAGCTGAAGCCTCGTCCTTCGCTCTCGAGCTGAATGGTGGAGTGACCGAGATCGGCCAACGCCCCGTCGACGGTGTCGAGACCGTGTTCGTCCAGCACCGACTCGAACGCCCGATAGTCGGCATGCACGAGCTGCGCCCGGTCGGCCCAGGGGGACAGGCGCTTCCGGGCGACCGCCAGCACTTCCTGGTCGCGGTCCAGGCCCAGCACCCGTGTCGCCCCGGCCTCGAGCAACGCCTGGGTGTGTCCGCCAGTCCCGACGGTGCAGTCGAGAACGAGGTCTCGACCGGCCGGCGCCAGGAGCTGGGTAACCTCCGAACGCAGGACCGGCTCGTGTAGAATCATCGCGTCTAGATGCCGAACTCCGACAACGCACGTGCGTCGTCGTCGGTGAAGGGATCGTCGTCGAGCCGTTTCGCGAACCGCTCGTGATTCCACACGTCGAGATGGTCGTATTGACCGAACACGTCGACCTCTCCGACCATCGCCGCGGCTTCACGCAGCCGGGGATGAATCGACACGCGTCCTTGTTTATCGAACTCGGCGGGCTGGCCGAAGTAGTTGACCCGGTCGAAGAACTTGCCTCGCGCCGGCAGCGTAGAGGGGACCTGGGCGAGCTTGCGTTCGATTTCCACCCACACCGGCATGGGATAGACCCGTACGAGATCGCCAGTCAGGCTGGTGACGAAGAGCTGGGTGCCGAAGCGGTCCTCAATCGTCGTCCTGAACAGGGTCGGAATCTTGAGTCGGCCCTTGTCGTCGATCTTGGCCGAGAGATTTCCCCGTAGCACCCTTTTTACTCCACTCTAGTCCACTAAAATCCCCAGCGATAGTAGAAGGCGGTCGGCGCGGTGTCAACAGATAAAAACTGTCAGATCAATGACTTACGTTTAATTTTCGCCCCCATAATTCACCCCTGGGAGCGACCAGTTTCTCCGGTAGGGTCCACCCCTCGGCCGCGATTCCGCTCCACCCTGGTCCACTGACGATGCTGAAGGCAGGACTGATCGGGCTTCCCTCCACCGGCAAGAGCACCCTTTTTCGACTGCTGACGAGTTCCGGCGAGTCGGCGGGCGGCGGCGGACGGCAGGACCCATTGATGGGTGTCGCGCAGGTGCCAGACGCCAGACTCGACCGGCTTACCGCGCTCTTCGAGCCAAAGAAGCACGTGCCGGCGACGCTCGAAGTGACCGAGTTGGCCGGGCACGGAGGGGCCACGGCGCTGGTCGACGTGTCAGGCTTCCGCAACGCGCATGCGCTGCTACACGTGCTGCGGATGTTCACCGATGGGCGGGTGCCGCACGCGTCCGGGAATGTCGATCCGCTCAGGGACATCCGGGCGATGGAGGACGAGCTGATCCTCGCCGATCTGGCGGTCGCCGAAAAACGGTTGGACCGGATCCAGCAAGACCGAAAGAAGGGCAAGAGCCGAGAGCTGGACGAAGAACAGCGGGTCATCGAGACCTGCCGCTCGGCCCTCGAAGAAGGGCAGGCGCTTCGAACGCTGACGCTCGACGGAGACGACACCAAACGCCTGCGCGGCTTCAGCTTCCTCTCGGCGAAACCTCAGCTGGTGGTGCTGAACCTCGACGAAGCGGACATCACGGACCCCGCCGGCGCGGTGGAGCGAGCGGGACTGACCGAGGCGCTCGGCGGCGCCGGGACCGAGGCGGTTCCGCTGTGCGCGAAGATCGAGCTCGAGATCGCGGAGCTACCGCCCGAGGACCGTGTCGCCTTCCTCGCCGACCTCGGCCTCGCGGACTCCGGCCTCGACCGTGTCATCCGGGCGAGCTATCATTTACTGGGGTATCTGTCGTTCTTCACCGTTGGGAAGGACGAGTGCCGGGCCTGGTCAATTCCGGCAGGTACTCCGGCCCAGGAGGCCGCGGGCGAGATCCACAGCGACTTGGCACGGGGCTTCATCCGAGCCGAGGTGGTACCCTACGACGCGCTCATTGCCCGCGACGGCTCGCACACAGCCTGTCGAGAGCACGGCGAGGTCAGACTCGAGGGCAAGGAGTACATCGTCGCCGACGGCGACGTCATCAACTTCCGCTTCGCGACATGAGAACGCTCATTACCGGTGGCGCCGGTTTCATCGGTTCGCATCTAGCGCGCGCCCTGCTCGAGGCCGGCCACGAAGTCTTCGTCCTCGACAACCTCTCGACCGGCTCCATCGACAACATCGAACCGCTGAAGTCACATCCGGGCTTCGACTACGCGATCGACACGATCACCAACGAGCCGGTGCTGGCCGAACACATCGACCGGAGCGACGTGGTCTTCCACCTGGCGGCGGCCGTCGGTGTCCAACTGATCGTCGAGGCGCCGGTCCACACCATCGAAACGAACGTGAACGGCACCGAGGCGGTCCTGCGCCACGCCGTCAAGAAGCGGAAGCTGGTGGTCATCACGTCGACCTCGGAGGTGTACGGCAAGAGCACCGCCATTCCCTTCCGCGAGGATGCCGAGCTGGTGCTGGGCTCGACCCGACAGCATCGCTGGGCGTATGCCTGCTCGAAAGCGATCGACGAGTTCCTGGCGTTGGCGTACTGGAAGGAACGTCAACTGCCGGTCATCATCGTGCGGCTCTTCAACACGGTCGGACCGCGCCAAACCGGGCGCTACGGGATGGTCATCCCGAACTTCGTCCAGCAGGCCCTGGCCGAGGAGCCGATCACCGTGTTCGGCACCGGGACCCAATCCCGAAGCTTCGGCTACGTCGGTGACGTGGTGCGCGGGATGCTCGCCCTGGCCGACGAACCCAAGGCCGTGGGCGAGGTCTTCAATCTGGGGAACGATGGGGAGATCTCGATTCAAGATCTCGCCAGGCTGGTCAAGAGCATGACCGACAGCCGCTCGGAGATCGTCAACGTGCCGTACGAGGAAGCCTACGAGAGCGGCTTCGAGGACATGCCACGGCGGGTCCCGGATCTATCGAAAGCCAGAGAGCTGGTGGGATACGAGCCCCATGTCCAGTTGCAGGAGATTCTGGAACGGGTGATCGAGCACCATCGGACCAGCCGGCCCGAACGAATCCCCACCCGCGCATAGCCCCGGGCCGCGGCGCGACGTACACTGGTACGGAGATGTCTGGACGCAGTCTCGCCGTTGCCACCGCCCTGCTACTGGCCCTCGTGGCCAGCGCGACCCCCGTCCGAGCCAATGAGCTCGAGCTGACGATGGGCGAGGGACGCGTCACGATCCTGGCCGAGTGGGGTCGCGTCGGCAACACGGCCATCATCGATGCCGACGAGATCTCCGACGAACGCATCAGTCTCAAGCTGGTCGACGTGCCCGAGGCCGCCGCGCTTCGCACGCTGCTTCGCGCCGCGGCCGGTTACATGGCTGCGCCGCGAACCGTGGCCAGCGAGGGTGCGTCGCGTTTCGACCGCATCTTGATCATGGCCACCAGTAAGCCGGCCGCGATGGCTCGCCGGGCGCCCAGGCCGGCGCCGCGCACCGCGGGGGGACAGCGTCTGGGCGTGGTGCCGAGCGCGCCACGCGGTCGGACGCCCTTCACCGTGAGTGCCGCGCAGCAGGAGCAACTCGACCAGCTGCAAGCGCTGCTGCAACAGGGCGGCGACGAGGACGAAGACGAGCCAGAAGAGCCGGAGGAACCGGTGTTTGGCAGCCTGCCGAGCTCTCTGCCCGGGCAGGTGATGTCCACCGACGACGGCAGCACCCCTGAGGGCGTGCCCACGGGGACGTTTGGCGCGACCCCGTCGGCGCCGACCGCCGTCCCCTCCCCATTCCCCGGTCGTTAGGTTTCTCGGCGAGGCCTCCGCCTAGCGGCGTTGCGACCTCGTTCAGTTCCCTGCTGACTGAGGTCCCTGCCAGGGCGTTCCGAACAGATCCACCATCGGCTCCGGGATGTCGTGTCCCTCGAGGAGCAGCAGCGCTCGCTTCGTGTCCAGGCCGCCGGTGAAACCGCCCAACCGTCCTCCGCTGGCCAACACCCGATGACAGGGAATCACGATCGGCACGGGGTTGCGCCCCAGCGCACCACCGACCGCGCGACTCGCCCCGGGCGACCCCAGTGAACGCGCGAGTGAACCGTAGCTCGAGACTCGACCGAACGCGATCCGGTCGGCCGCTCTCAACACCTTCTCGGTAAACGGCGTCACCTGACGCAGGTCGATCGGCAGCGTGAACCGGGTCAAGCGACCAGCGAAGTACGCCTCGAGCTGGCCCGTCGCGTCGGCCACGCCGGCGTCGTCACGCCATGCCTCGCTCGACCATGACTGCAGCCGCCCCCGATAAGTGTCCTCGGAGGTCTGCCCAAACGACACGTCACAGAGCCCCTGGTCGGTCACCCCAACGAAGATCGGCCCCATCGGCGAGGCCACGGAGCCAAACCTCACGACGGGATGACCGGCGCGATCGAATGCCTCCCGGAGCCGCCGCCGCACGGCACCCAGCTGCCGCGGGTCGGCTTGGGGCACGGCGTCCGAGCCCGTCAGCCCTCGCACCGGCTCCCAGGAGCGCGCGCACGACGCGCACACCTCGGCGTGCCCGGTAAGCGCCTGCGCTGTTTGCGGCCCATGGTCACCGGCCATCCACACGTCCAACGCTCGCTCGAACTCCTCGCAGGTCATCAGCGTTTCCTCCCGGCGCGATCCGCGGCCGCGCCTTCATGGGTGAGCTCTCGCCGCAATCGACGGGCCGCTTGATAGGCGCTTGCCCGCGCCGCCTCGGTGGTACAGCCGAGCGTCTCCCCGAGCTCGGCGTAGCTCAGCCCCTGGAGCCGACGCTGAACGAACACCACCCGTTGCTTCGGAAGCAACCTGGAAATCGCCGTCTGCAGCGCCGCCACCGTCGAGGCGAACTCGAAGGCCTCGGACGGCGACGGGGCCTGGCTGGGATGATGGTCACCCAGCCCCGCCTCAGGGCGGCGCCTCGCGGCGCGGCGATGATTCAGAAACACGTTGGTGGCAATGCGATAGAGCCAGGCGCGGTGGTTCGCGTCGTCCGACAGCCGGCGGAGGTGGCGAAACGCCCGGAGAAAGGTCTCTTGAAACAGGTCCTCCGCCAGGACGGCGTCTCCGGTCAGTCGCGCGAGATAACGGAGCAGCTCCCCCTGATGGCGGTCGATGAGCGTGCCGAAATCGACGGTGGTGTACCGAGACTGCTGCGTCATGCGTCGCCCGATCGTCTTGCCTCCTACCGCCCTATGCCCCCAGCCGGGGTCCATCTTGAGAAACGGGCGGCACCAAGGGTCTCGCGCCGGTATGGTACGCTGGCTGCGGCCGGGCCACGCCCGGTCCCAACCCACGACACCGAACGATGGCCCGTTCCGAGCCGGCCGAGCCGGCCCAGGCATCCTCCCCCGCCCAACCGTCCTCGGGCCACAGCGGTTCAGGCCTGACCGGGTCGGCCACCGTCGTCGGCGCGGCCACCATGACCAGTCGGGTCCTGGGGCTCGTACGGGACCAGGCGCTGGCGTTCTTCTTCGGCGCCGGCGACGCGATGGACGCCTTCTACGTCGCGTTCCGGGTGCCGAACCTCATGCGCGACCTGTTCGCCGAGGGCGCGATGAGCGCCGCCTTCGTCCCCACCTTTACCCGTCGGCTCACCAAAGACGGACGGGAGGCGGCGTGGCGGCTCGGCACCCAGCTGATCAATGCGCTGATTGTGGTCACCGGCGTGCTCGTGGCGGCCGGCACCCTCTTCGCCGAGCCGATTACCCGCACCATCGCGGGCGACTTCGCGGCCGTCCCAGGCAAGCTCGAGCTGACGACGCGGATGACCAGGCTGATGTTGCCCTTCCTGACCCTGGTGGCCATCGCCGCGGCGTGCATGGGCATGCTGAACTCGCTCCGCCGGTTCTTCACCCCGGCGCTGTCGCCCGCGATGTTCAACGTCAGCCTGATCCTGTGCGCCGTGGCGTTGGTCCCGCTCATGCCAAGGCTCGGCCTCGACCCGATCATGGCCATCGCCGTCGGCGTCCTGGTCGGCGGCCTGGGGCAGATCGGAGCACTGTACTGGGCACTCCGGCGAGAGGGCTTTCGCTATCGGTTCCTCCTCGACCCGAAGGACCGAGGGTTGCGCGAGGTGCTGAGCTTGATGGGTCCGGGAACCATCGCGGGTGCGGCGCTGCAGGTCAACCTGCTCGTGACGACTATCCTGGCGACCAGCCAGGGAACCAGTGCCGTGTCCTGGCTTACCTATTCCTTCCGTTTGATGTATCTCCCGATCGGCGTCTTTGGCGTTTCGATCGCGACGGCGGCGCTCCCGGTCCTGTCCCGGCACGCGGCGCTCGACGAGTTGGCCGGAGTTCGCAAGACGGTTTCCGAAGGCCTTCGGCTCATGCTGATGCTGATGATTCCGGCCACCGTGGGCCTGATCCTCCTGGCCGAACCGATCGTGAGGCTCATCTTCGAGCGCGGCCTGTTCACGGCTGCCGACACCAGGGGCACCGCGCTGGCGCTTGCGTGCTACGCGCCAGGCATCATCGGTTATTCAGCGGTCAGGCTGGCCGTGCCGAGCTTCTATGCCTTGGGCACCAGTCTCACGCCCGCGCTGGTGAGCATCGGCACCATGGTGCTCAACGTCGCGCTGAACCTGATCCTCGTGGAGGCGGCGGGCTACCAGGGCCTGGCCATGGGCAACGCCATCGCGGCACTCTCGAATGCGGGGATGTTGCTGTTTCTGCTCCGTGGTCGTCTGGGCGGCCTCGACGATCGCGTGGTGCTCGACAGCCTGGTCCGGATCACCATCGCGACCGCGATCATGGGAGCCGCGGTCTGGGCGACCGCCCACCAGTTCGAGATCTTCTGGCCCGAACCCAGCCTGGTTGAACAGTTGGTGGCCGTGGGGTCCGAAATCGGCGTCGGCCTCATCGTCCTGGGGCTGGCGGCGCGCCTGCTCCGACTCCGCGAGTTCGAGCAGGCCATGGCCCAACTGAGTCGCCGGTTCCGGCGGCGGCCGAGCCGCGACTGAACCGAGAGACGTGGGCCTGTCTGCCCGCGTGGTACCATCGCTCGAGTTCCCTTATCCGTACCTCATGGCCCGCTTCGCACCCTCGTCGATGCAGTTCTCGTTCGGTCCAGGCGCCGTCACGCCGATGGTCAAGGCCCTGATCTGGGCCAACGTCGGCGCCTTTGTGGCCGGCGCGCTGATCTCACCGCTCGGGGCGCTGCTGGTCGAGTTCTTCGGGCTCCGACCGCAGTCCGTGCTGACCGGGCTGCGCATCTGGCAGCCGTTCACCTATCTCTTCCTCCATGGCGGCTTCACCCACATCCTGTTCAACATGCTCGCGCTGTGGATGTTCGGGACAGAACTCGAGCGGTTGTGGGGCTCGACGTTCTTTCTGCGCTACTACTTCGTCACGGGGGTGGGTGCCGGGGTCACGATGATCGTCGCGTCGCTCGTGCCATCGGTATTCGGCCCGGGCATGTATGTGTCGGTCACGATCGGAGCATCGGGAGCGGTGTACGGGCTGCTGCTCGCCTTCGCGCTCTACTACCCGGACCGCCCGCTGTTCATGTTCCCGTTCCCGATTCCGATTCCGGCGAAGTACTTCGTCATGATCATCGGCGGGTTCGTCTTCTTCTCATCGCTCAACGACACGACCGGCGGCGTCGCCCATATGGCTCATCTCGGCGGTCTGGTCGTTGGCTACTTCTACCTCAAGCGCGGCGGAGGCGCCGGCGGCCTTTCTCAGATGGGTCGCTTCGGCGTGATGGCCGAGATCAAGTATCGCTACCTCAAGTGGAAGATGGGTAGGCTCCGGAAGAAGTTCCACGTGCACCCGGGGAAGGACGACTGGGACGGCCGCGTCCATTGACTCCATGGGGCTTCGCCCCACGCCGCCCCGCGGGGCACGCCGTGCGTTCCCGGCAGGCTCGGCCCAACGGGAGCCTGCTCGCACATCGAACTAATGCTCCTCACTTGAGGACTGGTCGGTGGGGGCGGGGCTCAAGACGTCCAGTTCGAAGGTATCGGCCAGCGCTTCGATCTGGTGCGGTACGCCCGACGGAATCCGGACCACCTCGCCATCTCGAACGAGCACCTCGGTGTCGTCCAGTCGAACCTTCAGCACGCCATCCAGCACGTAGATCATCTGCTCACTCTCGTGGCTGTGAAGCGGCACCAGCGCTCCGCGCTTCAGATACACCTGGGCCAGTATCTGGCGGTCACCGGGGACGACTTTTCTCGAGATGAGCTCGGTAACCTTGTCGAGCTCGAGCTCGTCCCAGCCGATCACGGACACGCGCGGTCCAGCCGAAGACATGGTCGTGATTATCTTACTTGTTATCAATAACTTACGCCACAGGACTGGTGTCCTCCAGAGAGTCCCTGCCGGTGCTATAATTTACGGGCAATGTGGGCTCACGGCCTGATTCTCGGAGCACGCCCAGCTCACAGGACTCCACCATCATGAACGGTTCGACGGTCTCCCAGGGCGCGAACACCGCGCCCGGCTCCCCGGCGTACGAAGGCCTCTCCCGTGACGACCTGCTACGGTTCTACCGCACGATGTTGCTGTCGAGACGTCTCGATGACAAAGAGATCCATTTGAAGAACCAGAGTCGCAGCTACTTCCAGATCAGCGGCGCCGGGCACGAAGCGATCCAGACGGCGGTGGGGATGCAGATGCGTCCCGGACGGGACTGGTTCTTCCCGTACTACCGGGACCGGGCGCTCTGCCTGGCGCTTGGCTACAGCGCCTACGAGATGTTGCTGGCCGCGGTCGGCGCAGCCGACGACCCGAGCTCGGGTGGTCGCCAGATGCCTGCCCACTGGAGCCGGCCGGATCTCAACCTGGTATCACCATCAAGCGCGGTGGCCACCCAATGCCTCCACGGGATCGGCGCCGCCGAAGCCTGTCAGTACTTCATGCGGTTCCCCGATCTGGGCCGGTGCGGCGATGACGACGTGGTGTATGTCTCCCTCGGCGACGGGGGAACGAGCGAAGGCGAGTTCTGGGAATCCCTCAACACCGCGTGTACCCGACGTCTCCCCGTCCTCTACCTGGTCGAGGACAACGGCTACGCCATCTCGGTCCCGGTAGAGATCCAGACACCCGGTGGTGACATCACTCAGCTGGTCTCGTCCTTCCCTGGCCTCGAAGTGATCTCGGTCGATGGAACGGATGCCGTCGCCAGCTACGGCGCGGTCACGCGGGCGCTGGAGTACGCACGCGGCGGCCGCGGCCCGGTCTTGCTGAAGGCGAGTGTGGTGCGGCTCTACTCCCACTCGATGTCCGACGACGAGGCGCAGTACAAGAGCGAGACGGAACGGGAGGCGGACAAGGCGCGGGACCCGCTCCGGCGCTGCCGCGCCTTCCTGCTCGAAGAGAGTCTGGCCGACGAATCGACGCTGGCGGAGATCGGCGACGCGGTCGACGCCGAGGTGCAGGACGCGGCGGACCGAGCGCTGGCCGCCGCGACACCAGATCCGTCGACGGCGTTGCGCTACCTCTACTCACCCGACGTCGATCCGACGAGCGCGGAGTTCGACGTCGCCGGCGAGCCGACTGGCGAACCGGTCACGATGGTGACGGCTATCAATCGGACGCTGCACGACGAGATGGAGCACGACCCACGCATCCTCGTGTTTGGGGAAGATGTCGCGGACTGCAGTCGGGCCGAAGCCCTCTCCAGCGTGCCCGGCAAGGGCGGCGTCTTCAAGGCGACGCTCGGTCTGCAGCGTACATACGGGAGGGAGCGGGTCTTCAACTCGCCCCTTGCCGAAGCGAACATCGTCGGTCGCGCGATCGGCATGGCCGTCCGCGGACTCAAGCCGGTCGTCGAGATCCAGTTCTTCGACTACATCTGGCCGGCAATGATGCAGATCCGCGACGAGCTGACGATGTTGCGGTATCGCTCGAACAACACCTTCAGCTGCCCGATGGTCATCCGGGCCCCGATTGGCGGCTACCTTCGGGGCGGCTCGCTGTACCACAGCCAGTCCGGCGAGAGCATCTTCGCGCACTGCCCCGGCCTGCGCATCGTCTATCCCTCGAACGCGTCGGACGCCGCCGGCCTGCTCCGCACATCGCTCCGCTGTGATGATCCGGTGTTATTTCTCGAACACAAGCATCTGTATCGACAGACCTACAACAAGGGGCTCTATGCCGGCACGGACCATCAGATCCCGTTCGGCAAGGCCCAACTGCAGCGAGAAGGCACCGATGTGGCGGTCATCACCTGGGGTGCGCTCGTCCAGCGCACCCTGCTCGCCGCCGAGCGCGCCGCGCAACACGGCATCAGCGTGAAGGTCATCGACCTGCGAACCATCGCTCCCTACGACTGGGATGCCATCAGGACCGCGGTGACCGAAACCAGTCGCGTCGTGGTCGCGCACGAAGACCAGCTCACGTGTGGTTTCGGCGCCGAGATCGCGGCCCGGATCGCCGACGAGCTCTTCGAACACCTCGACGCGCCTGTCAAACGGGTGGGCGCACTCGACTGTCCGGTGGCCTACCACCCCGACCTCGAAGCGGCCATTCTTCCGCAGACCGATGACGTGCTCCGAGTCATCAACGAGGTCAGCGACTACTGACCCGGCAGAATGAGGCCGTGGCTCCTCCCGGTGCTGGCCGGGCTCGCCGTCCTGATCGCAACCCCTCACGCCGCTGAGGTCGAACGGCTTCGGGCGACCGGAGGGTTGCCCGCCGAGCACGTCGGTCTCTTTCGTGAGCCAGCCGCGTTCGAACGACTTCCGGATGGAGACTTCGTCGTCTTCGACCGCGCCGGGCACACGGTCTACCGCGTGCCCGCCAGCGGCGACGTCCCGATGCCGCTGGTCAGCATCGGACCGGAGTCTGGTCACATCATCGGGCCAAGCGGGTTCGTGCAGGCCGGTTCGGAGCTGCTCGTGGCCGACGGTCCTGGAGGCCGCGAACGCATCCAGATGTTCGACGCCGAGGGCTCGCGTCTTAACGGATTCACCCTGCCAGGCATCGCTCCCCCGCGGATCACGTT
>CAJWMX010000005.1 GCA_913043805.1 uncultured Acidobacteriota bacterium
TGCGCTCGCGCTCCGCCTCGTCGCCGACGGCCGCGTCGACGACGAGGGCCTCGGGGTCGGCGAGCGCGCAGACCGCGGCGATGAGCGGCGGCGCGCTCAGACGACGTCAATCGACACACGACCTGGTCCGGCGGCACGCTTTGCCCGCGCCGCGTTGGAGGCGCCGGGCCGCGACGGCGACCATCCGGCCGGCGTGCGCCTCTGGCTGCACAAGGGCATGCCACTGGGCAGCGGACTCGGTAGTTCCGCCGCGAGTAGCGTCGCGGGAGCCCTCGCGGTGAGCGAGCTACGGGGTGGAGCGCTCGACGTCGACACCCTGATTGGCTGTGCGCTCGAGGGTGAGCGGTTCGTCTCGGGTGGGGTGCACGCCGACAACGTGGCGCCGTCGGTGCGAGGCGGCATCGTGCTGATTCGGAGTTACGACCCGTTCGAGTTGCTGTCGCTTCCCGTGCCGTCGCGACTCCGGGTCGCGGTCGTCCATCCGCACACCTCGGTCATGACCGCCGAGGCTCGCAGGCTGGTGGCGGACCGGCGTTTCGAGATCGGTCAGGCGGTCGCCAACCTGGGCCAGATCGCGGCGATGGTGACGGCGCTCCACCGCGAGGACCTCGATCTCTTTGGTCGCGCCATTAGCGATGCGTTGGTCGAGCCGATTCGAGCCCCGCTGATCCCGGGGTTCGCTGAAGTGAAGCAGACGGCGCTCGACGAAGGTGGGCTCGGTTGCTCGATTTCGGGTTCAGGGCCCTCGGTCTTCGCCTTCGCGGCCAGCGATGATCACGCCGCCCGTCTGGCGGGACGGATGGCGGAGCGGTTCGCGGAAGTTGCCGGACTGGCCTGCGATACCCACGTCGGGCCGGTTAACACGGCCGGCGCCCGCAGAGTATCGGGCTGATCAGCCCGACCTCGACGTCGGTTCCACCGGTTCCGACGGTGGCGTGGGCGGCGGGGTCGTGGGAGGCGGCGCCTGGGCCAGCGGCGCCAGCGGGGTGACCAGCCAGGCCACCCCGTAGACGATGACGCCGCCGATGACCGCCCCGGGGTAGATCGACAGCACGACCCACAGGAACCGGATGGGGGTGGGGTCGACGTCGAAGTACTCGGCGAGTCCGCCACACACCCCGGCCACCCTGGCGTCGGTCAGCGAGCGGGTGAGTCGCTTGCTCCTGGAGACGGGCTCGGGGCCCGCTGCTTCGGGAATGATCAACCAGGCGGCCAGGTAGGCGATGATCCCGAAGATGATCGCCCCCGGCACCACCGAGAGCACGATCCAGAGCACCCGGACGAGCGTGGCATCCAGGCCAATATAGGCGGCCAGGCCGCCGCAGATTCCGGCCAATTGCCGGTCCGACACCGACCGTTCCAGCCGGATCGGACCGGCATCGCTCCGCTGGCTCGCACCGCAGTGGGCGCAGTAGGCGGCGTTGTCGGCGATCTCACGAGTGCAGCGTCGGCAGAACATTTCTTCTACCTGTAAATACGTCCTGGTCCGTCTCTGGGTTCCGTGTGGGAGTCGGTCCGCATGCTACCATCGGGCCACGACGACGTGGCGTCGTCGGATGCGGAAACCCGGCGCCGGTGGGCCGGGGAAGCGTTCTTGACGAGAACGCATCGGGACGTGATGGGCGCAGTCACCCTGTATTCCGCCGCCGAGGCGGCAACCCGGCTGTCTGCCGCGAGCGGCGTGCTCGACGGCCTCTCTCCCTCCGCCGAGGCGCTGCTGCTCGGCGCCACGCGCGACGCGGTCGACGACTTCGCTCGTGACCGCACCAGCCGCCTCGGAAGCACCTTCGGACTTCATCGTTTCAGCCTGCATCAGTTCGCTGCTCGGGCAGCGGCCACGCGCCTGGCCGCGGACGGCCGCGCTCCCGCCAGCCGCCTGGGGGCCGAAGCGGTCGCCGCCCGCGCCGCCTTCGAGGAACTGGAGACCGGCACACTCGAATACCTGGCCCCGATCGCCCGGTTGCGGAGCTTCGGCCGCACCCTGGCCGCCACCCTCGATGACCTGCGCCGCGGCGGGGTGGACACGGACCGGCTGCCTGGTTGCGGGGCCGGTGGCGCCGACGTGGCGCGGCTGGCCGAGCGCTACCGGGGGCAGCTCGAGGGAGCGCAGCTGGTCGACACGCCGGAGCTGTGCTTGCTGGCCGCCACGGTGCTCCGCGAACGCGACGGCATCGGGTTTCCGCTCGCGGTGCCGGTGCTGTTGCTCGACGTCCCGGTCCACGACGAGGCCACGCTCGCTCTCGTGCGGGCCCTCGCCTCTCGCGCGAGCCGGTTTGCCGCGACGATCCCGGCTGGGGACGAACGCACCCGTACGGCGCTGCTGACGCTTCCGAGCGCCTCGGTCGCGACCCCCGCGGCGTCCGCGTCGCCGGAACCGCTCCGACGGGTGCGTACCCGCCTGTTCGAGGCGATCGACGGCGACGATGCCGTCGCGGCCGAGGCGACCGGCGATGAGGTCACGCTGTTCTCCGCGCCTGGCGAAACCCGCGAATGTGTCGAGGTGGCGCGCGCGATCCAGCAAGAGGCGGCTCGCGGCGTGCCGCTGGACCGGATGGCGGTACTGCTGCGGGCGCCGCAGTTGTATGCCGGGCTGCTCGAGACCGCGTTGCGGCGCGCCGGCGTCGAGGCCTGGTTCGTTCGCGGGACCCGGGCGCCGGATCCCGCCGGTCGGGCGTTTCTGGCGCTCCTGGCGTGCGCCGGCGAGCAGCTGTCGGCCCGCCGCTTCGCCGAGTATTTGTCGCTCGGTCAGGTGCCGCCCCCCGATCCGGAGGGTGGCCCGCCCCGAGACCGGGCGCGGTGGGTGCCCCCAGCCGAGGCGGCCACGCTGCTTCCGTCGCCCGCGGTGCCACAGCAGCCGTCACTGTTCGACCGCGACGATCACCCGCCCGACGACCCGGCGCAGGAACGGGACCACGACGACCATCCGGTCGTCGATGGTCGATTGCGTGCGCCTTGGCGGTGGGACCGTCTGCTGGTCGAGTCGGCGGTCGTCGGTGGCCACGATCGCTGGGCGCGTCGGTTGGGTGGGCTCGCCGAGGAGCTCCGCCTCCGATGGCTCGAGCGCCGCACCGACGACCCGGAGTCGCCGCAGGCCCGCGGGCTCGAGCGAGACCTCGTCAACCTGGAACATCTGCGCCGTTTCGCCTTGCCGGTCGTGGACCAGCTTGCTCGTCTGCCCAGCCGCGCGCCGTGGGGCGCGTGGCTCGACCATCTCGACGAGTTGGCGCCGATGGTGCTCACTCGCCCCGACCGGGTCCTGGCGGTGCTCGGCGAGCTGCGCCCGATGGCGGAGGTAGGTCCGGTCGGTCTGGCGGAGGTGCAGAGCGTGCTCTCCGAGCGGCTGGCCCAGCTGCAGGAAGAGCCTCCGGCGCATCGCTATGGCCGGGTCTTCGTGGGCGGTCCGGAACATGCCCGTGGCCGGGTGTTCGATGTCGTCTTCGTGCCGGGTCTGGCCGAGCGGTTGTTTCCGCAGAAGCAGCGCCAGGACCCGCTGCTGCTCGACGCCGCGCGCCGCGAGCTCAACCAGAGGGACGGCGGGGCCGTCGACCCGGCCGTGCTCGGGCTTCCGGTGCTCGACGATCTGGCCGTCGACGAACGGCTGCTGCTCAGATTGGCCGTGGGCGCGGCGACCGAGCGGGTGTACTTGTCTTACCCCCGCCTGCAGCTTGGCGAGGCGCGACCCCGCGTCCCGTCGTTCTACGCGCTCGACCTCGAGCGGGCGCGGACCGGGCGAGTGCCCGACTTTGCGGTTACCGAGCGGGAAGCCTTCCGACAGGTCGACGCGCGGCTGGCCTGGCCCGCGCCACCCGATCCGACACGGGCGATCGACGATACCGAACACGATCTCGCCGTTCTGGGCCCGCTCCTGCATCGCCGGGTATCACCCGAGCTCCAGGGTCGGGCCCGCTACCTGCTCGAGCTGAACCCGGGCCTCCGCCGTTCACTGGTCAGCCGGTGGTGGCGGTGGAAGCCGCCGTGGACCCGCTATGACGGTCTGCATGACCTGCAGCCGCCGGCCCGCGCCGCGCTCGACGCGCATCGGCTGTCAGCTCGGCCCTTCTCGGTCTCGGCCCTGCAGCGCTACGCCAAGTGTCCCTATCAGTTCCTCCTCGGGACCGTGTTCAGGCTCCAGCCGAGGGAGCAGATCGAGTCATTGGAACGATTGGACCCGCTGACGCGCGGGCGGATGTTCCACGAAGTCCAGGCGGAGCTGGTCCGCGAGCTCGAAGCCAAGAAGATGCTGCCGGTGACTTGCGACCGGTTGCCGCAGGTTTGGGGCGTGCTCGATGAGGTGCTCGAGCGCCTGGCGGCTCGCTACTGCGAGGATCTCGCCCCGGCGATCGACCGCGTCTGGGTGAGCGAAGTCGAGTCGCTTCGAACCGATCTCCGGGGCTGGGTACAGCAGGTGGCGGACGAGGATGGCGAGTGGGTCCCGGTCGGCGCCGAGCTGGGGTTCGGGTTCGCGCCCGGAGACGGCCGTGACCGACGCAGTGTTGCCGAGCCGGTACGGCTGGATGGCCGCTGGCTGCTGCACGGCATCGTCGACCTGATCGAAGCCCGCGCGCGGCCCTCCGCGGAGGGAGAGCTTCGCGTCACCGACCACAAGACCGGTCGCAACCGGACGCAGGAGCGGATGGTTGTGGGCCGCGGGGAGGTGTTGCAGCCGGTGCTGTACGGACTGGCGGTGGAAGCGGCTCTGGGCCGACCGGTGGCTGAGTCGCGGCTGTTCTTCTCTACCGTGGGTGGCGGATTCGAGACCCGGACCGTCACGCTGGGCGACGACGAACGGCGCGCCGGCCTCAACGTTCTCGAAACGGTCGACCGCGCGGTCGAGACGGGCTCCCTGCTTCCGGCTCCCCGGCCAGGCGCCTGTGGCTGGTGCGACTTCCGCGCCGTCTGCGGTCCGTGGGAGGAGACCCGGGTGGCGCGCAAGGACGACTCCAAGCTGGTGGACCTCCAGGTGCTCAGACGGATGCCCTAGGTTTCGCGCCGGCGCGAAACCGGAGGGTCGAGGAAGGATCGTGGCGACACTTGAGACATGAGTGAGACAGGGTTGGTCGACGCGGCCGAGCGCGCCCGGATTCGGACGGCGCTCGACGAGTCGCTGATCGTCGAGGCGGCGGCCGGCACGGGCAAGACGACCGAACTCGTGACCCGCATCGTCGAGGTGTTGGCCACCGGTCGGGCCCGAGTCGATCAGATGCTCGCGGTGACCTTCACCGAGAAGGCCGCGGGTGAGCTCAAGCTGCGACTCCGCGAGGCGCTGGAGCATGCCAGGCAGGCCGCCGCCGAGACGCCGACGGGGGCCGACCGCGTGGCCCATGTCGAGCATGCGATCGCCCATCTCGAAGAGGCGCAGGTCAGCACCATCCACGGGTTCTGTGCCGACCTTCTGCGCGAACGTCCGGTGGAAGCCAACGTGGATCCCCGGTTTGAGGTGGCTGCCGACTCCGAGGCGAATCGACTGTTCGGTCTGGCGTTCGATAGCTGGCTGCAGACCACGCTCGACACACCGCCCGAAGGTGTCCGACGCGCGCTCGAACGTCGCAGCATCGGTTCTTTCGGAGAGCCGGATCGTCGCGAGCGACCGACCGATCGACTCCGCAGCGCCGCCTGGATGCTGTCCGAGTGGCGCGACTTCCCGACCCCGTGGCGTCGGGAGACGTTCGAGCGCAAGGCGATCCTCGATCAGATCGTCGCGCATCTGGGCGACTTCGCGGAGCTGGTCGACAAGGCCTCGAACCGCAGAAGCGACCGCCTGTATCGCGATTTGCGCCCAGCCGTGGCGGTGACTCGCGCGATCCGGCGACACGAGACGCTCCGCCGTCGGCGGCGCGACGACGACTGGTACGACTGGGTCGAGGGAGAGCTGGTCGAACTGGCCTCGAGCCGCAACTTCACGAATCCTCGCAAGGGCTCCGGGGCCGTCTACGCGGACGGCGTGTCACGGTCCAGCGTCCTCGATCAGCATGGCAAGCTCGTCGAGCTCCTTCGGAACTTCCGTCGCGTGGCTGACGCCGATCTCGCGGCGCTCTTGCAGCACGAGCTGCGGGCGCCGATCGACACCTACGCACGCTTGAAGCGCGACGCCGGCCGGCTCGACTTCGTGGACCTCCTGCTGACTGCCCGGGATCTCGTTCGGGACAACGCCGCCGTGCGGGCCGATTTTCAGCAACGGTTTACCCGGATCTTCGTCGACGAGTTCCAGGACACCGACCCGCTCCAGGCCGAGATCCTCCTGCTGCTGGCCGCCGACGATCCGGACCAGGACGACTGGCGGCGGGTGCGCCCCGCGGCCGGCAAGCTGTTTCTCGTGGGTGATCCCAAGCAGTCGATCTATCGGTTCCGGCGGGCCGATGTCGGTGTGTACGAAGCGGTCAAGACCCAGCTCCAGGACCACGGGATCGCCACGCTCGATCTGACCACCAGCTTCCGAGCGGTGCCTGAGATCCAGCGGTTGGTGAACCATGCCTTCGCGCCGTTGATGTCCCGGCGGGCAGGGTCCCACGTCGGGGTCACGTCGCAGGCGGCGTATGTGCCGCTGTCGCCACACCGCGCGCCGGTGGAGGACCAGCCGAACGTCGTCGTGCTGCCGGTGCCGCGACCCTACGGGGTGTATCGGGTGGCGGCGTCCGCCATCGAGCGTTCCTTGCCCGACGCCGTCGGTGCGTTCGTGCACTGGCTCGTGACCGAGAGCGGCTGGACGGTTACCGAGCGGGTGCGCCCGGGGGAGACCGCGCCTGATGGCGCGACGTCTCGACGGGTGCCGATTGCGGCACGGCACGTCTGCTTGCTCTTCCGCCGGTTCGAGAGCTTTGGCCAGGACATGACCCGCGGCTATGTCGAGGCGCTCGAGGCACGGGAGCTTGCCCATCTGTTGGTGGGAGGCCGGACCTTTCACAACCGTGAAGAGGTCATGACGATGCGGGCGGCGCTGGCCGCCGTCGAGCATCCCGATGACGAGCTCTCGGTGTTTGCCACCCTGCGCGGGTCGCTCTTCGCGATCGAGGATGCGAGTCTGCTCGAGTACCACCAGCGGTTTGGTCGGCTACACCCCTTCCGGGTGTCGGCCGAGCTGGAAGGGGCACGGGCGGAGGAGACCGAGGGCCACGAGCGACTGGCGCCGATCGCCGCCGCGCTCGGCGTGCTGCGGACGGCGCATCGGGGTCGCAACGACGTGCCGGTCGCCGAGACGATCGGCACGTTGCTCGAGAGCACGCGCGCTCACGCCGGCTTCGTGATGCGTCCGGGCGGCGAGCAGGCCCTGGCCAACGTCATGCAGATCGCCGAGATGGCTCGGAGCTACGAGGCTGGAGGCGGTCTGTCCTTCCGGGGCTTCGTCGACCAGCTCGAGGACGAAGCGCTGGCCCGGCAGGCGGGTGAGGCGCCGATTCTCGAGGAGGGGAGCGACGGTGTTCGCATCATGACCGTGCATCGGGCCAAGGGGCTCGAGTTCCCGGTGGTGGTGCTCGCCGACCCGACGTGCAAGCTGCACCGCCGGTCGGCCGGTCGCTTCATCGACCCGACCCGCGAGCTCTGCGCCCAGCGGCTCGCCGGCTGGTCGCCCCTCGATCTGCTCGACCATGAGGATGAAGAGGTGGAGCGGGATCGACAGGAAGGGGTCCGGTTGGCCTATGTCGCGGCCACGCGCGCCCGGGATCTGCTCGTGGTCCCGGCGGTGGGTGACGGGCCCATCAAGGACGGGTGGCTCGGACCGCTGGATGACGCGATCTACCCGCCGGTCGATCAGCGGCGCGACCCGCAGATCCCGCCGGCCTGCCCGACGTTCGGCCGCGACAGCGTTGTCGACCGGCCGGATGGCGATCCGGCCCGGCAGGACACCGTCGCGCCCGGATTGCACTGGCTCGGGACAGAGGATGGCCGGGCGAAGGTATTGCCGTTCCAGTCCGACCCGACCGAGGCTCCGGAGGAGGCCAGGACCCCGTCGACACCACCGCGTGCGGCCGGAGCGTCTGGTTTTCCCGTGGTGTGGTGGGACCCGGCGACCCCGAGCCTTACCCTGGGGGTGGAGGCGCGTTTCGGGATCCGGCAGGAACAGCTGTTGTCGAAGGAGGCGTCGGCCAGCATCGTCGAGCGTGACCTGGCGACGTATCACGAGTGGCGCGACCGGCGGGACGTGACCGTTGCGCAGGCCGCCACACCGTCGCTCCGCGTGCGCACCGTGACCGAGCTCGCCGAACGTCTCGTGGCCGAGGGCGCGCCCCCTCCGCCCGGCATCGGGGAGCCGGACGTGCTCGACATCGGCGAGCCGGGCGAGCGGCCCTCCGGTCGACGCTTCGGGGCGCTGGTGCATGCCGTACTGGCTACCTCGGCGCTGGATGCGACACCGGATCGGGTGGCCGAGGTCGCGCGTCTCGAGGGGCGGTTGCTTGGCGCATCGGAGGAGGAGGTCCACGCCGCGGCGGCGGTCGTCACCCGGGCCCTGTCGCACACCCTGCTCGACCAGGCCCAACGCGCGGCGTCGGAGAACGCGTGCCGACGCGAGGTGCCGGTGGCGATGCCCCAGCCCGACGGGGTGCTTGCCGAAGGGATCGTGGACCTGGCGTTCCGCGACGGTGGGCAGTGGTGGGTCGTGGACTTCAAGACGGACCGTCAGCTGGAGGGCGCCCTGGACGTGTATCGCCGGCAGGTCCAGCTCTACGCCGAGATGGTGTCGGCCGCGACCGGAGAGCCCGCTCGAGCGGTGCTGCTGCGTCTCTGAGAGCGGGTTACACTGGCCGTTCCGATGGGTCGCACCAGTCGCGCGAAGTCCGCCGCTCGCCGTCGTCCGGTCCCTGAGCCCGCGCCTGGTTCTTTTCGGCGTTGGCTCGTGCTGGCGCTCGTGACGATGCTCGCGGCGGGCGGAGCGTTGCTGTTCCGACCGCCCTCCGGCTCCCAGGCCTCGGGGCCGGCGGCGCCGCGCCCGACCGCGCCGACCCTGACCGGGTCGGCGCCGGCTCAAGAGGCGCGGATGCGGAGGGTCGAGGTGCTGCGCACCTTTCCCCATGAGCGTGACGCCTACACTCAGGGGCTGCTCTGGTCCGAGGGCGAGCTGTTCGAGAGCACCGGGCGTCGGGGTGAGTCGACCCTACGACGACTGGACCCCGAGACCGGCGAGGTCCGTCAGCGCATCGACCTTCCAGAGCAGTACTTCGGAGAAGGCCTGGCGCTGGTCGACGACCGCTTCATCATGTTGACCTGGCGGGCCGAACGGGCGTTCGTGTTCGATCGGGAGTCGCTGGCCGAGCTCGAAATCCATCGCTATCGCGGGGAGGGGTGGGGGCTCTGCCTCGACGATGACCGCCTGGTGATGAGCGACGGCACCGATCTGCTGACCTTCCGGGATCCGGTCACGTTCGAGCCGATCGGGGAACGACGGGTGCAACTCGAAGGACAGCCGCTCTTCGAGCTCAACGAGCTCGAATGCGTGGACGGCGACGTCTACGCCAACGTCTGGGAAGAGAACTTCATCGTCCGCATCGACCTCGACACCGGCGTGGTGACCGACTACATCGATGCCGAGGGCCTGCTCTCGGGCGACGAGCTCATCGGGTCCGAGGTGCTCAACGGCATCGCCTACGACCCCGATGCCGAGACCTTCTACATCACCGGCAAGTGGTGGCCAAAGATGTTCGAGGTTAGGTTCGTGGATCAGTAGAGCGCGCTCGAATTTCGACCGCGCTCGGCTTCGGGCTGCGGGCTCCAGGCTTCAGGCGCTCGTTCACGCCACACCATTCTGGAACCACACCGGCCTGCGGGGCAGGTCTTACAGAAGCTCTGCCGAGCGCCCGTCGCCGGCAGTCCTGGAGTGTCGAACAGGACTGCCAGGCAGTTCCTTGTGCACACCGTCGGAACTGCCGGCAGCCTGAAGCCCGTAGCCTGGGCGGCCACGAAAACGCGCCGCCCTAGTCGACAATCGCCTGCATCACCGCGGTGGCGAAGTCGCCTCGGAGCGGGCCGCCTGGGGTCTGCACCATGAGGATGGCGGTCAGATCCTCCTTCGGGTCCACCCAGAACGTCGTGCCGAACGCGCCGCTCCAGCCGAAGCTGCCGGTCGACTGCGCATCGCCGGCCAGGACCGCATCGTCGACCGTTCTCACGGTCAGTCCGAACCCAAGACCGGGGCGACCGCCGGTGGTGCCCGCCTCCGCATACAGATCGCCCACGTGGTTGGACGCCATGAGCTCCACCGTGCGGCTGCCAAGCAGGCGGGTGCCGTTCAGCTCGCCTTTGTTGAGGAGCATCTGGGCAAACTGCAGGTAGTCCTCGGCGGTTGACCACAAGCCGCCCCCGCCGCCGAAGTAGGTCCTGGTGTCGACCCATGTGGGGACGTCGACCCGGCGGAGCCCGTTCTCCGAGCGTCGGTAGAGGGTGACGACGCGGTCCGCGTTCGCCTCGGCGGGGAAGAACGCGGTGTCGCTCATCCCGAGCGGGTCGAAGATCCGCTGTCGAAGGAACTCGTCGAAGGTCAGGCCCGAGACGACCTCCACCACCCGACCGAGCATGTCAATGCCGGCGAGCCCGCTATAGGCCCAGTGGGTGCCAGGGTGGAAGTCGAGCGGGGCGTCGCCCAACAGACGCGCCCAGTCGCCCACCGTGCCGCTCGTGTCACGTGGTGCGACCCGCTGGGTGCCCATGGTGCCGGCGCCGCCGCTGCCCAGCCCGGAGGTGTGGGTCATCAGGTGACGGATGGAAATCTCGCTGGCGGCGGGGATGGTGTACGGCTCGGGAGCGTCGGCTCCCCGAGGGGGGCGCTCGCCGGTCCAGACGGCCATCTGCGGGTCGGCCAGCTCAGGTATGAATTTGGAGACCGGATCGGACAGCCGGACCAGTCCCTCCTCGACCAGCATCATGATCGCCACACCGGTCACCGGCTTGGTCATCGAAGCGATGGGGAAGATGGTGTCGAGCGCCATCGGCTGCGACGCCTCGATGTCCATCAGGCCGTGGGCTTCGAAGTGAGCGATCTTTCCCTGGCGCGCGACCAGGGCGACCGCGCCAGAGATCGTGTCAGCATCCATCGCGCGCTCGATGACCCCGCCGATACGCTCGAGCCGTTCGGCCGAGAGACCCACCTCCTGGGGGGCGCCCCGTGGGACGTCGCCTTCGGCGCCGACGAGCGTGCGTGGCGAGCCGGTGATCAGAAGCAAGCCGACCGCGCACACCACGATCCGCAGCTGACGTGAATGATGCTGAGTCATGGGGGTAAGGTTAGCGCATGTCGAGACCGATCCTCCCGGCGGTGGCGCGCCCGGGCCTCTTCGACCCGCTGATTCCGCATCTTCGCTATGCCGTGATGGAGGTGGGAGCGATTGACCTCGGGGTGATCGACGTCGTCGAAGAGCCCGGGCCGGAGGCGTGGCGTGCCGACGTGCTGGCGCCGGGCGCCGAACGGGCGCGGACGGCGTACCGGGAGATGCTGGCCGGGGTCGATGCGTCGATCATGTTGCCCGGCGCCAGGCCTGACCATCCGGCTTACGCCGCGTTGCAGGATCTGTTGCGCGAGGGCCAGGGCCGAACGATTCACTTCCACTGGGTCGAGAACGGCAGCGCGTTCCCGCTTCCGGGGCAGTCGCTCCCTTCCCGCCACCTGATTGATGCGACCTACCAGCGCGCCCTGCTCGAGACCGACTACCAGACCTTGAGTGCCGTGCAGCAGCGGTTCGAGCAGGCAATGCGGGGCGCCGAGATCCGGGTCACCACGCCACTCGGCACGGATCTCCAGTTCCGGATCGGCGACTGGCCGGTGAATCGGCAGGACGGCGACGCCTCGGCGGCCCGGACCGACGAGGGCGTGATCTGAGGTCGAGCTGCCGGCCGGAGCCATCCGCGTGGCGCCGATCGAGTCGAGCGTCGGCGGGACCATTGTCTTCCCGCTCTCGCAGTGGGACGGTCGTCCGGTCGAGGGTCTGGCCCTCACCATCGAAGCGGGTCTCGTGACCGGAGTCAGTGCCACGCGAGGACAGGCCGCCGCCGAGGCCGAGCTGGCTGGCGTGCCCGCCGAGGCGCGCGCGTTCCGCGAGTTCGCGCTCGGTTTCAATCCGTTGCTGGCGGTGCCCGAACGCTCGCCCTGGATCCCGTACTACGGCTACGGCGCTGGCGTGGTCCGGCTGTCACTCGGCGACAACTCTGAGTTTGGCGGCGAGGTGGGCGGCGGCTACGTGCGCTGGAATTTCTTCACCGATACGACCGTGACGGTCGACGGCGATGTCTGGGTGGACGATGGGCGGCTGGTGGCCCCCTGAGCGATCGACAGGACGAGATAGGATGACGGGATGATGACGAATGACACCCTTCGGGCCCGCCGCCTCGTGCTTCCCCTGGCGGTCGTGGGCCTCCTGGCGGCGCTGCCCGCCGACGCCCAGCGACCCAATCGGAATCACTGGACGACCGACGCCGAGATCGGCGACGGGGCGGGACCGGTCGATGACGAGGCGCTCGTGGCGGCTCCGGCCAATCCCACTGAGTGGCTCCATTACACCGGCGACTATGCCGGCTGGCGACACAGTCCGATCGAGGCGCTCACGCCGGAGTCGGTTGGCGAGCTCTCGCTGGCGTGGATGGCCCAGACCGGCGTGCCTGGCCAACTCGAGGCATCGCCCGTCGTCTATGACGGCATCCTCTATTTGACGTCCGCTCGCAACCGGTTGCTCGCTCTCGACGCGCGGACGGGCGCGCTGCATTGGCGGTATGACCACCCGCTGCCAGACGACCTCCGGTTGTGTTGTGGCCCCGCCAATCGCGGCGTGGCCATCGCCGACGATGTGGTGATGATGGCCACCCTCGACGCCAAGCTCGTGGCGCTCGGGCGTAGGACTGGCGAGATCGCCTGGGAAGCGACGATTGACGATCACGCCATCGGCTTCAGCGCCACCTCGGCGCCGCTGGTGGTGGGAGACCTCGCGGTCATCGGGATCGGTGGCGGTGAGTATGGCGTGCGTGGCTACTTCGACGCCTACGACGTGGCGACCGGCGACCGGCGGTGGCGGCACTACACGGTGCCGGCGGCGGGCGAGCCCGGCGTCGAGACGTGGGCCGACGAGTCCTATCTGAATGGTGGCGGAGCGACCTGGTCGACCGGCGCCTACGACCCCGAGACCGACACGCTCTTCTGGACTACGGGCAACCCGAGCCCCGACTGGAACGGCGATGGGCGGCTCGGAGACAACCTCTACACCGACTCGGTCCTGGCCCTCGATCCCGCGACCGGCGAGCGGAAGTGGCACTTCCAGTTCACGCCGCACGACGTGTGGGACTACGACGGCAATTCGGAGGTGTGGCTGATCGACCTCGACATCGATGGTCAGTCTGTGCCGGCGCTGGTCCAGGCGAATCGCAACGGCTACCTCTACGTGCTGGACCGGCGGGATGGCCGGTTCCTCCGGGCCACCCAGTATGCGCATCAGGTCAACTGGGGCACGGTCGACGCCGACGGCCGTCCGATCGTCGACCCGGCCACGATGCCGTCGGAGAACCCCGAGGTCCGGGTGTGTCCCGGTCTGGCCGGCGGCAACAACGCCGCCTATGCCAGCGCGGTCAATCCCGACCTGGGCCTGGCCTTCGTGCCGGTGATCGAGAGCTGCATGATGTTTCGGAAGGCTCGGGCCATCCTCCGGCCCGGGGTGCCGTACTTCGGCGGCGCACCGATCAGCGTCGACAACAACAATGGAGAGGCCTACGGACACCTCAGCGCCCTCGATCTCGCCACCGGCGAGACGCGGTGGTCGTATCGCGATCCGTTTCCGATGATGGCTGGCGTGCTCAGCACGGCTGGCGGTCTCGTCGTCACCGGCAATGCCCAAGGCGAGATTCTGGGGTTCGATGCCGAGACGGGCGAGGAGGTGTGGCGCATGCACACCGGGTCGGGCATCAGAAGCCACCCGGTCGCGTACGAGCTGGATGGCACCGTCTATCTGGCGGTGGGTACCGGCGGTAGCGGTGTCGTGCAACAGGTCAGCGGCCAGCCGCCATCGACCCCGCTCGGCAGCGCTCTGCTCGTCTTCGCGCTGGAGGGTTCATGAGTCGTCGGGCGGCACCGGCCGTATTGTTCGTGCTCGCGATGCTGGTCGCGTTCGGCGGCCTGACTCGCGCCGGACAGCCAACCAACCCGTTCGACGGGGATCCTGACGCCATCGCCGAGGGGCAGGCGCTGTTCGACGCGATGTGTGGCGGCTACTGCCATGCCACGACGGAGGGGGAGACCACCGACGCACCGGATCTCTTCGACTGTGAGTGGTGGCACGGCGACACCGATGCCGACCTGTATCGGGTCATCGCCGACGGGGTACCCGATACCCGGATGCAGGCGTTCGGGGGCCAGTTTCCCGAGGGCGACATCTGGCGGTTCGTGGCGGCTATCCGCGCCGGTTCGCGCTGCGACGAGGCCGCTTCCGGCACGCCCGAACCGGCGTTCTGAGGCAGTCGGGCGCACCCGAGACGCATGTGCTATGCTGCGGCTAGCCTCCTCACAGAGTCGAGAGTCGATCCCATGGCGAGTTGTGGCTCTGCTCGTTGAGGATAAGGGAGCGTCTGCTTGCGGCCACGGGTTTTCGTGCGCGCGGCGGTTGTCGTAACGACAATGATTGGTGTCGGCCTGGTGGGGCTGTGGGCCGCCGAAGCGCCGGGCCAGGAACCGGCCTCCAGCCCCACTCCCTCGGTCACTACCCGGGTCGTGTACGGCTCCGCGCCTGCCGCGCAGCAGGCCCGCCCGCTGCTCGACCGGAACGACGTTCGCCGACGCGTCCAGAACGCGCGGAAGACTGGCCGCGAATTCGTGTTCACGCGGGCCATCTACAACGGTGGCGGGTACCGCTGGGGCGCTTGGGCCACTGACTTTCCCAAGGCCGACCGTCAGTTCTTGACCATCCTCGACCGCCTGGTCGACATGGACGCCTACGAGCTGGAGAACGCCGTCCAGCTCGACGACCCGAACATCCGGAAGTACCCGTTCCTCTATGCGTTGGAGGTCGGGAACATGTACATGACCGAACCCGAGGTCAAGGGGCTGCGGGATTACCTGCTGGCCGGCGGGTTCCTGATGATCGACGACTTCTGGGGCACGTGGGAGTGGGAGAACTTCGAAGCGGAGATCAAGCGGGTCCTGCCCGAGTATCCGATCATCGACATTCCGCTCGACCACCCGTTGTTCACGACCTTCTACAACATTGAAGAGATCGTGCAGGTGCCGGCCATCAACAACGCGATGAACGGTCGGACCTGGGAGCGCGACGGCTATACGCCGATCGTGCGCGGCATTTTCGATGAGAGCGGCCGGTTGATGGTGGTCATCAACTGGAACACCGATATCGGTGATGCGTGGGAGTGGGCCGAGAGCCCATACTATCCATTGCGCTACTCGACCTATGCGATCGAGATCACGGTAAACACGATTGTCTATGCCATGAGTCATTAGGACGCGCACGCCGGAGACGTGTCCGCGGGAAGCAGCAGTCGGGCCGGGGCGTTGGCCGACGGAGGTCATGCCGACCGGCCCGATCGTGTCTAGTGGCCCGTGGTGAAACCCCGCGTTGCACCGAGAACGGCGCTGGGCACGTGTGACAAGGCGCGACGAGGGAGAAAATCGGCCATTTTTGGCCGAGGAGCAACGTAGCTCACGCGTGATTCAGCGCCGTTCGAATGCAGCGGGGCTTCACCGCGGGTTGCTGGCAGGCAAGTAATGTTCGAGTCGTTGTTCGAGTTTCTCTTCAAGTACCGGCCGATCGTCTTCGAGGAAGGCGAGCTGGCGTTCCGGCCGACCACGGCGACCTTCGTCGCGTCGCTCCTGGTGTTGGCGGCTGCCGCCGTGGCGCTGCGCACGTACCAGCAGGTGCGGGCGAACAGCCGGCCCATCGACCGCACGGTGCTGAGCGCTGTGCGTCTCGGCATTCTGGCGCTGTTGTTGATCTGTCTCTTCCGGCCCGTGCTGGTGCTGTCTCAGGTGGTGGCCCAGCAGAACTTCCTGGGCGTGCTGATCGACGACTCGCGGAGCATGCAGATCGCCGATCGGGAGGGGGCCACACGCGCCGACTTCGTGCTGGATCAGTTCGGACAGGGCGAGACGGTCAGGCCGCTCCAGGAGGCGCTGGCGGATCGCTTCGCCTTGCGCATGTTCAGCTTCTCCTCGTCTACCGACCGGATCGCGACCGTTGACGAGGTCGGGTTCGATGGCACGCAGACCCATCTCGGCCAGGCGCTCGATCGGGTCCATGAAGAACTGGCCGGCGTCCCGCTTTCGGGACTGGTCGTCGTGTCCGATGGCGCCGACAACGCCGACAGCCCGCTTGCCGAGTCACTGCTGCCGCTGCAGGCCGCCGGAGTGCCGGTGTTCACGGTCGGTCTCGGGCGCGAGGAGTACACGCGCGACATCCAGCTGAGCCGCGTGGACACGCCGCGCTCCGTGCTCAAGGGGGCGTCGCTCGTGGTGGACGTCGTCGTGGCCCAGACCGGGTATCGCGGTGAGCAGGTCAGCCTGCAGGTCGAGGACGAAGGCCGGATCGTGGCCGACCAGGAGCTGACCCTGCCCGATGATGGGGAGCCGGCCACTGTGCGGGTTCGCTTCACGGCGGCCGATGCCGGTCCCCGACTCTTCACGTTCCGGATCGCGGCACAGCCCGACGAGATGGTGACGCAGAACAACGAGCGTCATGCCCTCATCGTCGTGGAGGACAACCGCGAGAAGATCCTCTATTTCGAAGGCGAGCCGCGCTGGGAGGTGAAGTTTCTCCAGCGGGCGGTGGCGGATGACGAGAATCTGCAGCTGACGGTCCTTCAGCGCACGGCCGAAGGCAAGTTCATGCGGATCGGCCCGGCGGAGGACGCCGAGCGGCTGGTGGGCGGCTTCCCCACCACGCGCGAGGAGCTGTTCCGGTTCCGCGCGCTCGTACTCGGAAGTATCGAAGCCAACTACTTCACCCCGGATCAGCTCAGGATGATCTCCGACTTCGTCGCCGAACGGGGCGGCGGGTTGTTGATGCTGGGTGGCCAGCGGTCGTTCGCCGAGGGGGGCTATGTCGGCACCCCGGTGGAGGACGTCCTGCCGGTGGTGCTGGACGAGTCGGCGGTCGATGGCGAGTCGGACTTCTTTGTGGAAACGGATGTCCGCGCGACCCGAGCGGGGGGCACCCATCCGTCGACCCAGATCGCCGAGACCGAAGAGGACTCGCAGGCCCAGTGGCTCGAGTTGCCGCCGATCACCCTCGTCAATCAGATCCAAGACGTCAAACCGGGTGCCACGGCGCTGCTGACGAGCGGCGACGAGTCCCTCGTCGTGCTGGCGTTCCAGCGCTACGGCGCCGGGAAAGCCCTGGCGTTTCCGGTGCAGGACTCCTGGATGTGGCAGATGCACGCCGACATCCCGGTGGACGACCTCACCCACGAGACCCTGTGGCGGCGGTTGCTGCGGTGGCTCGTCGACGGGGTGCCCGATCAGGTGGTGGCGGATGTCCCGAAAGACCGGGTCGAGCTGAGCGAGAGCCTCGACCTGCGGGCGGAAGTGGACGACGCCAACTACGAGGAGATCAACACCAGCCAGGTGTCGGCGTGGATCACCGATCCCGACGAGGAGCTGATCGAGGTCCCCATGGACTGGACCGCGGACCGCGACGGTGAGTACGCCGCCTCGTTCGCGCCCCAGAAGGAGGGGCTGTATCAGGTCCGCATGGAGGCATACACGGACGACGACCTGCTGGGCAGCGACGTCGCCTATTTGCGAGTGGCGCCCAGCGACTCGGAGTACTACGACTCCACCATGCAGGCATCGCTCCTGCAACGGGTGGCCGAGGAGACCGGCGGTCGGTTCTACACCGACGAGACGGTCGACCGGTTGGCGGATGACATCCAGACCGTGGGTGGTGGCGTGACCGTGCTCGAAGAGCGCGACCTCTGGGACATGCCGGCCCTGCTGCTCTTGTTCCTGTTGTTGCTCCTGGGCGAGTGGGGGTATCGGCGGGCGCGGGGGCTCGCATGAGACGCCTGCGAGCCGGGCTGGTCGTCGGGGCGTTGCTGGTCGGGGTGGCTCCGGCCGTCGCGCAGCAGACGCATCTGCTCGTCATCACCGGGCTCAGCGGAGACCCCGCCTACGCCGAACAGTTTCATACCTGGGCCACGACGCTGATCGACGCGGCGGTCGAGCGATACGAGCTGGCGCCAGACCAGGTGACCTACCTGGCCGAGAAGGTCGAGGTGGATCCGGACCGCGTGCAGGCGCGGTCGACCCAGGAAGAAGTGGAAGCGGCGATCGAGGCGATTGGCGGGCGAGCCGCGCCAAACGACCACGTGTTCATCCTGCTGGTCGGCCATGGAAGCTTCAACGGCGGCGAATCTCGCTTCAATCTTCCCGGGCGCGACTTCACCGCAGAGGACTACGATCGCCTGCTGACGACCCTGGCTGCTCAGCGGGTCACCTTCGTGAACGCGGCGACGTCCAGCGGCGGCTTCATCGAGAAGCTGTCGGGCGAGGGCCGGACGGTCGTGACCGCGACCCGGAGCGGAAGCCAGTGGAACGAGACCGTCTTTGGCGGCCATTTCGTGGCGGCGTTCGCTGAAGAGGAAGCCGAGTCGGATCAGAACAAGGATGGCCGGGTCTCGGTGCTCGAGGCGTTCGAGTATGCGGTCCGCCGGGTCGAGCAGGTCTACGAGTCGGACGGTCGGCTCCAGACCGAGCATGCGCTGCTCGACGACAACGGTGATGGCGAAGGTACGCGCGAGCCGGACCCGCTGGCCGCGGCCACCGACGGCGCCATGGCGCGCACGCTGTTCTTCACGGCAGCCGAGGGCGCCGCGATTGCCGGACTGCCGGATGACCCGCAGCTTCGCGCCCTCTACGAGGAGCGCCTGGCCTTGCAGGAGCAGATCGAAGCGCTGCAGGCGACACGAGGCGGCACCGACGATGCGGTGTATCAGGCCGAGCTCGAGCAGCTGCTGGTAGCCATGGCGCTCAAAAGCCGCGAGATTCGTGAGATGGAAGGCGATCCCGCTCCCCAGCGGTGAGACCGACCATGCTGAACATGTCGAGGATGTTGAGGGTGACGAGGATGTCGTGGCACCGTCGGTCGTGGGCGGTTGCCGCCGTCACCCTGATGCTGGCCACGGGTGGCGCGGCGGCGATCGCCGCGCTCGACGACGGTCGGGTGTCGGGTCCTGACCGGTACGACAGCGGTCAGTTTGTGTTCGCGCGGGTCCGCTATTCCGACGCCTACATCGTGCCCGGCTACTACAACGGACAGAATCAGCCGGGCTGGGCCCATGACTATCCCGGGGCCGAGTTGAACCTGATGCGGATTCTCGAGTCGATCACGCAGCTCGACCCCTACATCGGCAGCGACGGCGGGGTCATCGTCGATCTCGACGATCCGGACCTGTTCAAGTATCCGTTCGCCTACATGTCCGAGCCGGGCTACTGGAACGTGACCGAGCGGGAGGCGGAGGGACTACGGAACTACCTCCTCAAGGGCGGGTTCCTGATTTTCGACGACCAGCGGAGCGACGAGCACTGGAACAACCTCGAGGCGCAGATGCAGCGGGTGCTGCCTGGGCTGCGGTGGGTACAGCTCGACGCGAGCCATCCTGTCTACCACTCGTTCTTCGATATCGACACGTTGGACGATTACGAGCAGGCGTACCCCGGCTACGACCCGATCTTCTACGGCCTCTTCGAAGACAACGATCCGAGCGGCCGTCTGCTGGCCGTGGCCAATCACAACAATGACATCGGCGACGCGTGGGAGTGGTCGATGAGCGGCTGGGTAGCGATCGACCTCTCGAACGAGGCATTCAAGCTCGGCGTGAACTACATCATGTACGCGCTCACCCACTGAGCGCGCTCGTAGCAGTCAGGAGCAACCGTGGATCCATTCGCGAACGAACCGACCGAGCTGGAAAACGCAGACGACATCGCACTGGCCGACCGCATGAAAGAAGGGCGGACGCAGATCCTCGCCGAGCTCCGCAAGAAAATCGTCGGGCAGCAGGAGGTCATGAACGAGACCTTGCTGACGTTGTTCGTCGGCGGCAACAGCCTGATCATCGGCGTGCCCGGTCTGGCCAAGACCCTGCTCATCCAGACCATGGCGCAGGTGCTCGATCTGAAGTTCGCGCGGATCCAGTTCACGCCCGACCTCATGCCGTCGGACATCACCGGCACCGACATCATCCAGGAGGATCCGGAGAGCGGCGGACGGAAGATGGTGTTCGCCCCGGGACCGGTGTTCACCAACATCCT
>CAJWMX010000006.1 GCA_913043805.1 uncultured Acidobacteriota bacterium
CGCCAACGGTCCCGAGTTCTGTGGGCGCGCCATGCTGACGTGGGCGCATGAGCGTGGCGTCGCACTCCGCTTGATCGATCCGGGCAAGCCGCGCCAGAACGCCTACGTCGAGTCCTTTCACGGGCGCTTCCGGGATGAGTGCCTCAACGAACACTGGTTCACGAGTCTCGAGCACGTACAGGCTGTCATCGAAGCCTGGCGCCGCGAATACAACGAGGAACGACCGAAGAAGGGATTGGGCGGACTGACGCCCGCTGGCTACGCTCAGCGGCTCGTTACAGATCGGAGTACAGTCACCGTCGGACTCTAGACCGAACCGCTACTGAAAGCAGGGGGACGTCACCTCCACAGTAGCTTCATGAGGAGCGTCGACATGGTGACGGACCGGAGACAATCGATTATAGAGCTCTCTCCGGCCGAGACGATGCAGAGTACTTCCAGTGTATTGTGGGCACATTCGGTAGTTCAAGACCGGCAAGGGCGCCCCGCCCAAGGTTCCGCTCGAACGAGTCGGCCACCGGGATGTCCCAGATCCGCTGACTCCGCCCGGACGACACTGGTCAGCGCCTGCTTCAAGCCGGCGCCGCGCACCGGCACCCGATAGGTCTTGGACAGACCCGTGACCGACAGGGCCGGGGACCCGGGCTCGATACCTCAGTCCTCACCCTCCTCGAGCCACTGCTTGCAGTGGTGGCACTCGCGTCCCGGAATGGGAACCATTATGGAGAGTGCGGGCGTGGTGACGATCCCCTATCCTGAACAGCGATGATGCTGACGACAGGGCTCCTGGCGGGCGGCCTGCTGGGGCTCTACTACGGAGCGGAATGGTTGGTAAGGGGCAGCTCGGCACTTGCGCTCCGGTTCGGGCTCACGCCGCTGCTGGTCGGGCTGACGGTTGTGGCCTACGGGACGAGCGCGCCCGAGCTCATCGTGAGCCTGGCCGCGGCGCTGAGCGGTCAATCGGAGATCGCGGTTGGCAACGCCATCGGGTCCAACATCGTCAACATCGGGCTGATCCTCGGGCTGACGGCGCTGCTCTGCCCGCTCAAGGTCCATCTGCAGGTGCTCAAGCTGGACACCCCGGTGATGGTGGCGGCGGGGCTCCTCTTTCTGGCGTTCTTCCGAGACCAGACGATCGGGCGGGTCGAGTCGTGGGTCTTCGTGCTCCTGCTCATCCTCTACACCGTCTTCAACGTGCAGCTCGCGCGGCGTCAGCGCAATCCTGCCGTGGATCAGGAATATGCCGCCGTGGTCACCCCCCGCGGGCCCGGTCTGGCGCTCTGCCTGGTCCTGATCGGTGGCGGCCTGGCGGCGCTGGCCGTTGGCGCTCGGGCGTTCGTCGAGGGGGCGACCCAGGTGGCCGTGGCCATCGGCGTCAGCGAGGGGATCATCGGTCTGACGGTGGTGGCGATCGGTACCAGCCTGCCAGAGCTGATCACCTCGGCGGTCGCGGCGTTGCGCAAGCAGACCGATATCGCCGTCGGGAACATCGTCGGCTCGACCATCTGTAACATCCTGGCCATCCTAGGCTTTGCCGGAGTGCTGGCCGGTCCGCTGGCCGGTCCCGGTGTCGCGATCGCCAATGTCGGCATCATGACGGCGTTCCTCGTGGTCATGACCGCGATCGCCTGGACGGGGTTCAAGCTCGAGCGCTGGGAGGGTGCGCTGTTGCTCGCCGGCTACGGCGCGTATCTCGCCTGGCTCTGGCCGGCCTGAGTTGTTATGTAGATTGACTACGCAATTTTTAGTAGACTATCTACACTATGTCGACCATGGACCGAGTGGAGCTGCTTCAGGGCACGCTCGACCTCCTGATCCTTCGCACCCTGCGACGCGGCCGAGCCCACGGCCATGCCATCGCTACCCATATCCGAGCGGCGTCGGACGACGTGCTCCAGGTCGAAACCGGGTCATTGTATCCGGCGCTCCACCGACTCGAAGCGCAAGGTTGGGTGGAGGCGGACTGGGCGCTCTCTGACAAAGGCAAGCGGGCCAAGTACTACCGGCTGACCCGGGCCGGCCGACGACAACTGGCGACCGAGCACTCGAAGTGGGACCGGTTGTCGGAAGCGATGCATCGGGTGCTCCGACCAGCCAACTGATGTGCGCCATGCTGAGATTCCTGTGGGCCCGCCTCCGCATGCTCGGGCGCTGACGATCGGCGAACGCCGAGATCGACGAGGAGCTCAGGTTCCATCTGTCCGGGGAAGAGGACCTGGGCCTGGAGGCCGGCTTGAGTCCCAGCCCGGGTGCTACCCGGGCGAGGCGAAAACCGCTCGCGGTCATCTCGGCCACGTCGACCACCGTCGAGACCCCATCGTCGGTGACGAGCGCTCGCCGACGGGTCTGGTGGGCGCCGAGGTCCTCCACTGAGCGCAGCGTGTCGCGCCAGCGCTCGATGTCCCTCCAGGCGGTGTCGGTACGCCGAGACCCCACGTCGTCCCAGGTCTGGAGCGCCACCACCCGGTCGCCCTCGTCGAGCGGCACTGTGCCTCGAAAGAAGGTGTCGAAGACAGCGAAGCCGACTGCGCCGATCCCGATGGCGAGCGTCATCGCCAGGCCGCCGACCACGGTCAGGCCCCAGTACTTCCGGAGCATCCGCAGGCCCAACTTGACATCCAGCCACACCGTGCCGAGCCGGTGGAGCGGATGGTTGTCCCGCACCCGTTCCTTGATCTGTTTCCCGCCGCCCAGTTGGGCCCGTGCCTTCCGCCTGGCCTCGGCCGGACTCATGCCGGCCCTCCGGTTCTCCTTCGCGTGCATCGCCAGGTGTGCCCGGAACTCGGCGTCGAGGTCGGTCTCTCGCCGGGGACGCAACACCGAGCTCAGGACGCGGCGGCACCAGGCCACCGTGTCGTCCCATACGCTCATGAGCTCTCCTTCGGGACCAGGAACTTTGCCAGGATGGCGGACGCCTGTTCCCAGTCCTGCGTGCTGCGGGCGAGCTGCCGGCGCCCGGCTCGCGTCAAGGTGTAGAACCTGGCCTTGCGGCCGTTCTCGGAGACGCCCCAGGAGCCGTCGATGTAGCCCTCCTGCTCCAGCTTGATCAGCTGTGGATAGAGCGTGCCGTAGTTGATGGCCAGGAGATGCTCACTAGTGTGCTCGATCCGCCGCGCGATGCCGTAGCCGTGGAGCGGGCCCAGCGTCTCGAGTGTCTTGAGAACCATCAGAGCCAGCGTGCCCTGCCAGACGTCGGCTTTGCGAGAAGAAGGTGTCATATGGGTTGCCCATACGTTAGCACGGCACCTATGGGAAGGCCATAGTAGAGACGGTTTCAGGTCGCTCCGGGTTCCCGGCGGCGTCTCCCGTGCCGTCGACACCGGGTTCGCGCTACACTCGCGCAGCGACTGGCGCCGACCCCGTCCGACGACGCCTACCACCCGATGCAGGACCTCACCGAGGGCTCGATTCCTCGCCACATCGTCCGGTTGTCGGTGCCGATCGCCGTCGGGATGGTGTTCCAGACCCTGTATTTCCTGGTCGACCTCTACTTCGTCGGACAGCTCGGCGATACCGCGATCGCCGGTCTCAGCGCGGCCGGCAACCTCCAGTTCCTGATCATGGCGATCACGCAGGTGCTGGGGGTCGGCACCATGGCGCTGATCGCCCAGGCCAGCGGTCGCAAAGACCGCGCCGACGCCAACCTCATCTTCAATCAGAGCCTGGGGCTGGCCGCTCTCGGCGCCGTGCTGACGCTGGCGCTCGGCTACGGACTGGCGCGGCCCTACATGGGCACGTTGGGCGCCGACGAGGCGATCGTCGACGCTGGCGTGCTCTATCTGCACTGGTTCTTGCCCGGGCTGGCACTCCAGTTCGCGTTGATCTCGATGGGGTCGGCGCTACGTGGCACCGGCGTGGTCAACCCGACGATCGTCGTGCAGATCGCGACGGTGGTGCTGAACGCCATCCTGTCCCCGATCATGATCGCGGGCTGGCTGACCGGGCGCCCGTTCGGGCTGCTGGGTGCGGGTCTCTCGACCTCGATCTCGGTGGCGGTCGCGGTCGTGTTGATGACGGCCTACTTCGTGCGACTCGAACGCTTCGTCGCCTTCGACCGGAGCCAGGTTCGTCCCCGAGCCGCGCCGTGGCGTCGCATTCTGGCCGTCGGCCTGCCACCCGGCGGCGAGTTCGCCCTGCTGTTCGTCTACATGGCCACCGTGCTGTGGGTGATCCGGGGCTTCGGACCCGAAGCGCAGGCTGGCTTCGGCGTGGGGACGCGCATCATGCAGGCGCTCTTTCTCCCGGCGATGGCGATCGCCTTCGCCACCGCGCCCGTGGCGGGCCAGAACATGGGGGCCGGACGAGCCGATCGGGTGCGCGCGACTTACCGGACCGCGGTGGGGACTCTCAGCGGGATCATGCTCGGCCTGACGCTCTTCTGCCAGTGGCAACCGGCGTGGCTCATCTCCGGCTTCAGCGACGAGCCACCCGTCATCGCGGTCGGTGCCGAGTTCCTCCGGATCATCTCGTTCAACTTTCTCGCCACCGGTGTGGTCTTCACCAACTCGAGCATGTTTCAGGCGATGGGCAACACCATGCCGGCGCTCGTGGCCAGTGCGCTCCGAATCGTGCTTTTCGCCGTTCCGGCCGTGCTCTTGACCACGGTGACCGGGTTCGAGCTCCGCCACCTGTGGTACCTCTCGGCCGTGACGGTGGCGCTCCAGGCAGCGTTCAGCTGCTGGCTGCTGATGCGCGAGTACGACCATCGACTGGGCGACCTTCGCCCGCCGGAAGCCGCTCCTACCAAGGAATCGGTCGGCGATCCCTGAACAGCTGGCCGGTCGGACCGTCGTCGGGGATCGTGGCGAGCCAGATCGGCGTGTCGGCGCCTTCGTCGGGCGTGCGGGGCGCGCCGGCGCCCCCCATCCGCGTCTGGACCCAGCCGGGACAGACGGCGTTCACCTTGATGCGTGGCCCAAGGGACCGCGCCATCGCCACGGTGAGGGCGTTGAGCGCCGCCTTGCTGACCGCGTAGGCGGGGGGGCCGCCCATGCCCTCGCTGAAGCTGCCCCATCCTGATGACAGGTTCACGATCCTGCCCCATCGGCGCTCGAGCATGCCTGGCGCCAGCGCCCGGACCAGGGCGAACGGCGCGACCGTGTTCACCGCCAGCGAGTCGACGAGGTCGATCGTGTCCAGCTCCAGGCCGGTGTCGGGGACGAGGACGGCCGCGTTGTTGACCAGGATGTCGACCGGGCCGTATTCGGCGGCCATCGCCGCGGCTGCGACCTCGACCTTCTCTGGCTCCGACAGATCGAGCGCCACGCCCACGGCGCCGCTGCCGAGTCCCGCCGCCGTCTCGCGCGCGTCGGCGGCCTGTCGGGCCGCGGCCAGGACCGTGATGTCGCCGCGAGCGAGGAGCCCCTTGGCGATGGCACGACCGATGCCTCGATTCGCGCCGGTCACCAGCGCGGTCCGGTCGCGTCGTGTCATCAGGTTCGCAACGTCGGAAGCGTCGTGCTGGTCGGGACGAACCGCAGCGCCAGACCGTTGTTGCAGTAGCGCTGACCCGTGGGCGCCGGTCCGTCTCCGAAGACATGGCCCTGGTGTCCGCCGCACCGGGCGCAGTGATACTCGGTTCGCGGGGTGATCAGCTTCCAGTCGCGCTTTGTCCCGAGGCGCCCCTCGATGCCGGTCCAGAAGCTCGGCCATCCCGTGCCGCTGTCGAACTTGGTCGAGCTTTCGAAGAGCGGCAGGTAGCAGGCGGCACACACATAGGCGCCGTCGCGCTTCTCATCGTTGAGCGGGCTCGACCCCGGTCGTTCGGTGTCCTCCTCGAACAGCACCGCGTAGGCCGCGGGCGACAGCAGCGCGCGCCACTCCTTCAACGGTTTGTTGAGCTTGGTGAACCCTTCCGCCACCACGCGTGTCGACTCCGTGACCGCCAGGGCGAGGCCGCCGAGCAGGGTCGTGAAGAACCGTCGTCTCGTCATCGGATGTCGTTCCCTTCCAGCGACGCCTTGAAGCGTTGTCGCTCACCCCTTGGATGCCTGAGAGCCGGCGACGGTTTCGCCGACGGTGTGTGAAACTGCAGCAGGCTCGGACGCATCAAAACGCAGAGACCGCCCGCCGAGTCGCGGTCGTCGAGGTCAGCATGTCACAGTCAGCGGAAGCCGCCCGAAGCTCACCGACCAAGTGGATCGTGCTCCTAGTTGTGCTCGCGGCCGCTGTCGGAGGCTATCTCCGGTTCGGCGACGCGCTGTCGCTCGACGCCATCGCCGCGCAAGAGGCATCGCTCCGCGATTTCCAGGCCGCCAACCCGGTGCTGGTCTATGGAGCGGCGTTCGCGGTCTATGTGGCGGTGACGGGGCTGTCGCTCCCGGGTGCGGCCGTGCTGACGCTCGTCTTCGGCTGGTACTTCGGCTTCCTGGCCGCGCTGATCATGGTCAGCTTCGCGTCCACCACCGGGGCCTCCCTGTCGTTCCTGCTCAGTCGCTACGTGCTACGCCAGTCGATCCAGAAGCGCTTCGGGGACCGATTGCATGTCTTCAATGACGCGCTGGCTCGTGACGGCGCGTTCTATCTCTTCACCCTCCGGTTGGTTCCGGCCGTGCCGTTCTTCGTCATCAACCTGGTCATGGGGTTGACCCCGGTGACGCTGACGACCTACTGGTGGGTGAGCCAGCTCGGCATGTTCCCGGGCACCGCGGTCTATGTCTACGCCGGAGCGACGGTCCCCGACCTGGCGACATTGAGCGCCAACGGGGTTGGCGGGATCGTGTCGCCGCAATTGCTTCTGGCGTTCGTCCTGCTCGGGCTCTTCCCGCTCCTCGTCAAGTTCGCGCTCCGGCGGTTTCGACCCCAGCCGGCAGATGCAAGCGACCAGGCCTGACCCCGGAGGCACTCGTGACCGATCAGGACCAGAACGAACCACGCGCCGCGTTGAACCCGTCCGAAGCCACTGAGCTGGCGGAACGGCTCCGACCGCTCCTCGACATCCGTGACCGCAAGTACGGATTTCCGCGGAAGGTCTATGAGCGCTGCTTCGTCGGTCAGGAGGCGGTGGCGCAGTTCGTCCAGAGCGGTCTGGCGGCCGACGCGACCGATGCGGTGCGCCTGGGGAAGTTCTGTGCAAGCGCCGGCGCCGTCGCGGCTAGGGCCAGGCCGAGAGAGAGAACGGTCACACGTCGAATCATCTGGACACTCCTGTCGTCGAACGGAATTCGCCAGGCGGGGCAGTTCGGCGTGCGGGTCGACGGCGCGGCCTGTCTAGCGAGGCCGAGTCGCCGCGACTGGAGGAGGCCCTCGCCGAAACAGCGTCTGCTCCCAGCCCGGTCCGTAACTTGGCGCTGGGCGCGCTGGCTGGCGCGGCGGTGGCGGCCCTGGCGATGGCGGTGTTGCCTGTCGGCGACCGGAGCGCGGTGTCCGGACCGCCCCCCTGGACAACCAGACCCGCCGCTTCGAGATTGGGGCCCCGGAGCTGTCCGTCGACTTCCTGGGGTTGGCGATCGCACCCGACGGAAGCCAGCTCCTGATACGGGGCGTGGGCCCGAACGGTGTCCCGATGCCGTAGCGACCGTGAGAGGATGTTGCCGATGAAGCGCTCAACCCTCGTCTTGACCCTAGCCGCTACGGGGCTCGTCCTCACGGGTGCGCTCAGCCTGCGCGCCCAGTCCGGTCCGAGTGATGCCCCGCAGTATGAGAACGGCACCGATCTGGTCCTGCCCGCCGACTACCGCACCTGGACCTTTATCGGAGCGGGTATCGGGATGACCTACGAAGGCGAGGGGGGCGCTGGAAACGGACAGATGTTCTCCAACGCCTTCGTCAACCCGTCTTCGCATGAGCACTTCATGGAGACCGGCACCTGGCCGGACGGGACCACGTTCGTCCTCGAGTTCCGGCAGTCGGATTCGGCCGCGTCGATCAACCAGGCGGGTCGGTTCCAGACCGAGCTGGCGTTTCTCGAGGCCGAGGTGAAGGATTCACGGTTCGAGGACGGCTGGGCGTTTTATCAGTTCGGGCCGGGCGGGAACCTCCGGGACGTAGCCCCGCGCATGACCGGCGATGCCGTCGAGCCGTGCATCAAGTGCCACACCGAGCACACCGCGGTCGAGCGGACCTTCGTGCAGTTCTACCCAACGCTCCTCGAGGTCGCCCGTGAGAAGGGCACTCTGAAACCGGGCTTCTAGGCCGTCGTGCCTCTCGCCCGTCTGATTGCTCTCGTGTTGTGGGTCGCGCTGGTCTTGGGGCTGAGCGTCCTATATGCCCTGCGGCCCGAGTTGCTGGAGCCGGAGCGGGTCGTCGAGACCCTCCGGGGCTCCGGCCAGTCGGTGCTGGTCGGCTACGTGGTCTTGAGCATCCTCCGGCCCATCACGCTCATCCCGAGCACGGTCCTGATTGTCGTCGGGACGCTGCTCTTCCCTGATCTCAAGTGGTTCGTCATGATCAGCTCGCTGGCTGCCGTGGTGGCCTCGGCGGTGCTCATCTACTACTTCTTCGAGTTCCTCGGCCTTGGCGATCTCTTTGAGCGGAAGCATGCCAAGCACGTGCGCTGGCTCGAGAACCAGATGAACCAGAAGGGGTTCTGGCTGGTCGTCGGATGGTCGATGTTCCCGTTCGTGCCGACCGACGTGATCTGCTACGTGGCCGGGACCCTGCGGATGCACGTCGGCAAGTTCGCGCTCGGGGTGACGCTGGGCGAGATCCCGATCGTCGCCTTCTACGTCTGGGCGACGGGGGTGGTCGCGGGAGTGTAAGAGAGGGCGACGAAGGCTCTAGGCTCCAGGCTTCGGGCGCTCGAACGTGCGCGCCGAAGAGCATGCCGTCCGCGGGCTGATCGGGTAGGCTGGGGTGTTCTGGGAGGATTCATGAGTCTTTCGCACCGAGTCCTGGCGCTAGTGCTGGCGTCGATCGTCACCGCCTCGACCGCCGCTGCCCAGCGGCGCGACTTCATTCCGCCGGTGACGGCGCCCGACGAGCCGGTGGTGCTCTACACCGCCGAGGTGCAGCGCATCCGGGTGGTGCCGGTCGCCAACGACCTCGAGCACCCCTGGGGCATGGCCTTCCGGAGCAACGGCGACATCCTGGTCACCGAGCGCGACAAGGGCACGCTGCGCGTGATCCGCAACGGTCAGCTGCTCGACCGAGACGTCCCCGGAGTGCCCGAGGTGTTCTCCGACTCGGACCGTGCCGGCCTCATGGACGTGGCAGTACACCCCACTGACGACCGGATCGTCTACCTCACCTACTCCAAGTCGATCCAGACCGACAGCGGGGAAGAGGGAGTCACGGTCGCGCTGGCGCGCGGGCGGCTCGACAGTGGCAATCTGACCGAGGTGCGCGACATCCTGGTGGCCGAAGGGGTCGACCGCGGCATCGCTGCCTCCCGCTTGATCTGGGGCCGGGACGACTCGCTGTACATGACTGTCGGCGGCTCGTATGTCTTCGCCGACACCGGCAGCTACGCACAGGATCCGGGCACTCACTTCGGCAAGCTGCTCCGCCTTAGCGACGACGGCAGCGCTGCCTCGGACAATCCGTTCCTCAGCGACTCGTCCTATCTCCCCGAGATCTACTCGATGGGCCACCGGAACCAGCTCGGGCTGGCCTGGCATCCCGAGACCGGCGATCTGTGGGCCACTGAGAACGGTCCCCAGGGTGGCGACGAGGCCAACATCATCAAATCGGGGGCCAACTACGGGTGGCCGCTGGCCTCCTACAGCCGCGAGTACTCGGGCGTCCGTGTGACCGACACGCCGTGGCGACCCGAGTTCGAGGATGCGGAAATTCTTTGGTGGCCGTCGATCGGTCCGTCCGGCCTCGCGTTCTATACCGGCCCACACTTTCCCGAGTGGGAAGGGAACCTCTTCGTCGGGTCGATGATGGAGGGCCGGATGCCGCGCACCGGTCACATCGAGCGGATCGTCTTCAACCGCCGTGGTGAGGAGATCCGTCGCGAGTCGCTCCTGACCGAGCTGAAGCAGCGGGTTCGTGACGTTCGGCAAGGGCCCGACGGGTATCTCTATGTGCTGACAGACGAGGCCGACGGCGTGCTCCTGCGAATCGAGCCGGCCCGGGCCATCGTCGACCCGCCGGGCAGCAGCATCTTCATCGACCGGCTGACCGAGGCGCGTGTGCCGCCGGTGCCTGAGTCGGAGTGGTCGGCCGAGCAGAGGGCGATCGCCGAGTCGTTCACCCGGAGCGGACAGCCAGGACAGGCGCTGCGCACGCTCCTCCGTGTGCCGGCGCTCGCCAACCGGTTCTCGCCGCTGCTGACCTACGTGTCCAACGACTCGACACTGTCGCCCCGACACCGCGCCATCCTGATCCTGCGGACCGCCTGGCTCGCCCAGAACGCGTACCTCTGGTCGGCGCACGCCGACCGGTCGGATCACGGGCTGGCGGCGGACGAAATCCGAGGGCTCGCCGAAGGCGAGGCTGACAGCTTCAACACGTTCGAGCAGGTGTTGATCGACTTTGCCAACCAGATGTTCCGGAACTCGGCAGTGACCGATGCCACCTGGGCCGAACTGAGCCGGATGTACGACACCGAGAATCTGGCCGACGCCGTGGTCACGGTGGCCGACGTCACGTCGTCGTCGATTCTGTTCAACACCTTCGGCGTGCAGCCTGATGCGGGAGCGCGGAACCTGATTCCGAACGCCGAGGTGGCGTACCGGATCGACGTGCCGGAGCGAGAGCCCCAGCTGTCGACCCCGCGCATCGATCCGATCGAGGGCGATGGGCTACGGGTCGGCCGTACGTTGCGGCAGCATCCCGACATGGAGTCGCAGTGGTATGCGAATCCGAGCTACGTGATGACCCCCGAGCGCTCGCGGCTCACGCCGCACGACCGGGAGATCCTGATTCTCCGCACCGGCTGGAACGCGCAGTCGGTCTATGAGTGGGCGAAGCACGTCGGCAGCGTCGGCCGTGCCCGTGAGCATGGACTGGAGCCGGAGTGGATCGCCCAGGGTCAGGATGCCACCGGGTGGAACGCGACCGAGCGTCTGCTGATCGACGCCGCCGACGAGCTGTATCGAGACACGATGATCTCGGATGAGACCTGGGCCGCGCTCTCGGAGTCCTACGACACCCACCAGCTGATGTCGATCGCGGCCACGGTCGCCCGCTACCGTAAGGTCTCCATGACGCTCAACGCGTTGGGCGTACAGCCGCTGCCGACCGACGAGGGCTTCCCGGAGCTCCAGGGATACTAGCTAAAGCCCAAAGCCCGGAGTGCCGCTGAGCCGCCGCCGGCCCCGTACGTAAGAAGAGCCTCGGCCGTGTGGACGACCGAGGCCCTGAGTCGGGATCTGCGTCAGTGACGTTGGGTTGCCCCGTTCTGGGGAACCCTCCACCACTGTTGCTTGGAGGTCCCTACGAGGACGTCACCTCCGCAGAGCCACACTTCAGTTCGTCCACAGGATCACCTCCTTCGCAGGCGTACAGCATGCGGCGGGTCCCAACCCGCCCGGCCCCGGGGCCGCCCGGCCACCCACTCAGGACCGCCGCGCCAGGCGTTGCCGCCGACGCGGAACCACCACAGGGCCATCGTGCGCCTAAGCCTCGCGGTTGTCAAACCGGGCGCTCACGCGTCGGCTGGTTCGATGACGAGAAGCGTGTCTCGGGTCGCGCCAACAACGGCCTTCACTGGAATTCGTCGGTCGAAGGTTGCGAGATACCCACCGTGGGAGTGGGCCAACCCCAGCAGATAGATGTCGGTGAGCTGTCGATGCCCGGCGATCATGGCGGCGTCGAAACGGTTGCCGTCGCGCGTCGACACGGTGTCGGGCCAGAAATGATGACCATCCGCTGAGCAGAACGCTGAAAGCCGTTCGATGAGGTCCAGCAGACGGCCAATCGGACTCCTGTAGGTCGGGTTCGAGAGCACCCTGACGAAGCCGTTCTCGGTGACTGGGCAGGTCGTCCACCCGAGGTGGTGGTGTTCCCCAAACCAGTCATGCGCCAGCTCATGATGGACGTGGTCAGGGTCGAACAGGGCGACCAGGAGATTGACGTCGAGCAGGGCCGGGCGGTCCTGGCTCACCGGGCGGAGCCCCATCGCCGTCCCGGAGGTCATTGACCAGCTGCATGGTCGGACGGCGACTGCCGCGGGCCCGGCGGGGAAGCACCGGCACGCCGTTTCTGGTGCGGATCGGGCGATCGGAGGAGAGCGCGGTCCTGGCCAGCTCGGAAATGACCCGACCCGCGGTCGACTGGCGGACGGCCGCCAGCTCCTTGACCGTTTGCAGGACGTCGTCGATATCCAGCGTGGTGCGCATGCATCACGCATCACCGGTCAAATCAGTCCGGTCGCCCAGAGCACGTAGACCACGGCCATCGATGCAGCGCCGTTGACGAACGTCACGCCGCCAAAGGAGATGAGCGCGCCCTTGAGCGACATCCGTGACAACGAGGTGCAGACCCAGAAGTAGCTCGAGTTCACATACTTGATGATGATCGAGCCGGCCGCGCCCGCCAGCATCGTGGCCTCGGGGCTGAGTCCGAGGGTGTCCATCATCGGCGCTGCTACCGAGGCGGCGGTGATGACGCCCACCGTGGTCGAACCCGTGATCATGTTGCCGGCGCTGCCGAGGACGAACGGCAAGAAGATGGCGGGCAATCCGGTGGCAGCCACCGTCTCGGCAATCGCGTCGACAGCGGGCGTCGAGCGGAGGACCTGGCTGAGCGACCCGCCCAGCCCGGTCACCATGATGATCATCGCCGAGCCTCTCAGCCCCTCTTCTACCCAGGTGCTGACCCGAGCCTCGGCCTGGTCAGCCTTGGTGTTCCTGTAGGCCAGCAGAATGCCGATGCTCAGGGCGACGACCGGCCACCCCAAATACAGCATGGCCGCGTTGACGATGTGGTCTTCCGGCAACGCGAACGCGGTGACGCTCTGGCTGGCGATCAGCACCAGCGGAATCAGGATCGGGGCATAGGCGCGCCACGTGGTGGGGAGCTCGGCCTCCCGCCCCTGCTCGATGAACGACTGCCCGACGAACTCCTCGGATGGCGGCGACTCGATGCGTGGACCAATGACCTGCGCGTAGGCCCACCCGGCCAGGGCGCCGATGAAGGTGGCAAGGCCACCAAAGACGATCACCCGTCCTATGTCGGCGTCGACCAACGCTACGGCCGCGAGCGGGCCCGGCGTCGGAGGCACCATGGCGTGGGTCAGCTGCATCGCCCCGACCAGGCCGGTGGCCATCACGCTCATGTTCAGACCGCTGTTGATGGCCGCGGAATGGACCAGCGGATTCAGGATCACGTAGCCGACGTCGGAGAAGATCGCCAGTCCGATCACGAAGCCGCTCAGGGTCAACGCCAGTGGCATCCGTTGCTGGCCCACCCAGCCGATCATCGAGGCTGTGATCCGTTCGATCCCGCCGGTGTGCTTGAGCGCCTCAGCCAGGATCGAGCCCAGGACGATGACCACTGCGATGCCCTGCACGGTACGGCCGAAGCCCTGCTCGAACGCATCGATGAAGGCCTCGCGATCGATCCCGGGAATCAGAGCGAAGAGCACGACCGGCACGAGCAGCGCGATGAAGACGTGCCACTTGAACCTGGTGATCAAGAGGAACAGCAGGGCGACGACGGCCATCAAACCGCCGATGGCAATGAGGACACTCTCGGTAATCACACGGGGAGCATCATGCGCGCGTCCGGTGATGTCAATAAAGGCGCGTACAATGACGCGGTGAGCTATCGCGATGAGCGAGGCGTTGTCTACGACCCGGTGCCGTTGCCGACCAACGAGGTGACCGACGCCGTGGCCTTGGACGCGCGCCTGGTGCGGCGTCCCGCCGAGGCTCGCAAGACCATCCCGTTCTACTCCGGTACCGATGGCGTCGAGCTGGCACAGCAACCCCCCAACCATCGGCGTCGCTGGACCGATGCCCAGTGGCTCGCCTTCGAGGAGCACCGGAAGCTCGAACAGGAAGCGTCGCACGCCGACGAGCCCCGGGCGGCAGTCTGGGTAGTGCGCGACCGGTAGTCCCCGGAGGCGCGTCACACTCCCGTCCGCTGCCTCGTCCTTCTGGACGAGGAGGAGCGATGACCACGACACGCATCTTGCTGACGGGCGCCAGCGGCGCCATGGGCCAGTTGATCACGCGCGCCATGGTCGAGGCGGGGCACCAGGGGAGAGGGACGGTCCGTGACGCGCGTCGGGCGCGCGTCGGCCGCCACCGTCGCCGCCATGGCGAGTCGTCAGTTGCCGCGGGTCGGTCGAGGCGACAACTTCGTGTCGAGCATCCACGTCGACGACGTCGGCACCGCGGTTCGCGCGTCCTTGTCGGCGCCCTCGGGCGTCTACAACGTGGTCGACGATCGTCCGCTCACTCAACCGGCCCTGCTCGCCGCCATGGCCGAGAGCCTCGAGGCGCCGCCGCCGCGCGCATTGCCCATCTCCGTCTTCCGCGTCCTGCTGGGTCACGCTGCCCGGGTGCTGGCAGTGTCGCATCGAGTCTCGAATCGACGGTTCGCTGAGGTCTCCGGATGGCGGCCGTCCTACGCGACGGCGGTGGAGGGGTGGCGAGCGGTGGCCGCCGCGGGCAGCGAAGTGGCGGCCGCATGAAGGGGGACGAACATGCGGCGGTGTTCAGGCGCCACCAGTGCTACCTGTTTGCCGTCGCCTACCGCATGCTGGGCGCCGCCCCGCCCCCGCCTCGAGGCCCACCGAGGAGACACGCCACCTGATTGCCCGGTTCCTTGCCGCGGCTCGCGACGGGAACCTCGATGGCCTGCTCGGCACGCTGGCCCCGGACGTCGTCCTGATGAGCGACGGCGGTGGGAAGGCGGCGTCGCTCAACCGGCCGTTGGCCGGTAGCACGCCAGTGGCGCGGTTCTTCAGGGCTGCAGGCGCGCAACAGCGGTCGTCCGCGGCGTCGGCCACCGACCTCAACGGTCAATCGGCGGTGCTGGTGACCGACCAGGGTCGCATCACCAACGCCTTCCTGTTCGACACCGGGCCTGCCGGTCTGACCGCGATTTACGTGGTTCGCAATTCCGACAAGCTGCTACGGTTGGAGACGTCCCACCACCGCGGCGCTTGACCCCGGACGTCCGATGCGGGCATCCTCGTCAGGTTGTAATCAATCCTGGCGGGTTTCGTCCGCCGGTCATGATGTTTCAAGCGAAGGAGCAAGCATGAGCTTTCGAGGACACGGCATCAGCAGAGTCGCGGTAATGGGCGCCCTTCTGGTGGTGGGCGCGCTGTCTGTCGGCGTGGTGTCCGGCCAGCAGGGCCAGATGGAAGTCGAAGTCGAGCGGCTTCAGGACAATCTCTATGTCCTCCGGGGCGGCGGCGGAAATTCAGCCGCGTTCGTCACCAGCGACGGGGTCGTGCTGGTCGACACGAAGGTGGCCGGGTGGGGGCAGCCGTTGATCGACGCCATCGGCGAGCTGACCTCGAACCCGGTGACCACCATCATCAACACCCACGCGCACTTCGACCACGTCAGCGGCAACGTCGAGTTCCCGGCCACCGTCGAGTTCGTGGCCCACGAGAACGCGAAGACGCTGATGGAAGAGTGGAATCCCGTGACCGGGTTTCCGGGCGACTTTCCTGACGTGTTCGAGACCAGCGGCGGGCAGGGTCTGCCGACCCGCACCTACGAGGATCGGTTGACGCTCGGGAGCGGCGCCGACCAGGTGGACCTCTACTACTTCGGTCGCGGCCACACCGCTGGCGACACCTGGGTGGTCTTCCCGGCGCTCCGGACCATGCACGCGGGCGACATGTTCCCTGGCAAGCAGGTGCCGATCATGGACGCCAGCAACGGTGGCAGCGGGCTCGACTACGCCAACACGCTCCGCATGGCGTACGCGACGGTCACCGACATCGACACCATCATCACCGGGCACAGCGTGCAGATGGATCGCGACGACCTGCGTCAGATGGCCGACTTCGTCGACGGGTTGGTGTCGGCGGCCAAGCAGGCCCATGCCACGGGCGTGTCGGCGGCCGATTTCGTCGCCAGCTGGTCGCCCAAGCCGCGGTTCCGGCCCGACTTCAACGTGCCGTCGGGCGCGTCGTTCGAGGCCTGGGTGCAGGTGATCTACGACGAAATCGACGCGATGTAGCGCCACCTCCGGCCTTCGGAGCGCTCTCTCACGGCTCTCATCGTCGCCTCGCCTTCGACCGGCGGGCGGCGCTGAGAGCCGTTTTTCGTGTGGGCCATCTCACAGCTGCCGTCTGAGGGTCGAATCGGCTCCCATGCGCGTGAATGCACTGCTCGGTAGCGCCGCGGTCGCCGTCGGGTTGGCCATCGCGGCCCACTCTCTGGACGCCTACACGCTGTTGTCGCATCGCTGGTCGGCCGAACGGATCCCGGTGGCGTTACAACTCGACGACACCAGCGACCAGGGCGACGAGGCAGTGGCATAGCGCTCTGCCTGCCGGTCGAGTAGCTCCCGTTCGGCAGGGCTCTGGGCGGAGGCGGTTGCTGCGATCAGCAGGAGCCCGAACGCAAGTGCGGCTCGTCTCATCTCATATCTCCGCAGGCCCGCGTCGGGCCCCTGATGGTGAAACTATAGCCGTCGACGCGGGAACCCATGGCAGGATCGCCCGGTGCGGCTACTGGACTGGCTGATCGTCCTGGCCTTCGTGGTCTATGCGGTCGGCGTCGGGCTCAGGCATCGTCGGCAGGCGTCGCGCAGCCTCGAGGAGTACTTCCTGGCGGGCCGGTCGCTGTCGGGCTGGAAGGCCGGGCTCAGCATGGCGGCCACCCAGTACGGGGCCGATACGCCACTGCTCGTCACCGGCATCGTCGCCGTCTCTGGCGTCTTCGGGGTCTGGCAGTTCTGGATCTACGGTCTCACGTTCCTGTTCATGGGTTTCGTGCTGGCCGGCGCCTGGCGCCGAGCTGGCGTGGTCACCGATGCCGAGCTGACGGAGGTGCGCTACGGCGGCCCGCCCGCCGCCGTGCTTCGTGGCGTCAAGGCGATCTATCAGGGCACCATCATCAACTGCGTGTCGCTCGCCTGGGTGCTATTTGCCGCCGCCAAGGTCGCCGAGCCGTTCCTGTTGTGGGACCAGTGGCTGCCGGCGGGGCTGTTCCTGCCGATGGTCGGGCTGGTCGAGGCGATCGGCGTGCCGCTCTCGATCGACGGACCCGACAGCGCCGACGTCTGGATCCGCACCGCCAGCAACCTGATCTCGCTCCTCTTCATCCTGACGGTCACGGCGCTCTACTCGGCGACCGGCGGGCTGCGGAGCGTCGTAGCTACCGACGTGGTCCAGATCGGCATCATGTTCGTGGGCACGGTCGCCTTCTCGGTGTTCGTGGTTCGAGAGGTGGGCGGGCTGGGGGAGATGACCGCGCGGATGCAGACGTCCTTCGCCGGGGGCGGCCCTGACGGCATCACGCCGTCGCAGATTCTCGCGTTTACCCCGGGGCAGGCGAAGGATGCCACGCTGACGGTGCTCTCGATGCTGGGGCTGTTGTGGCTGATCAACTCGGTGTCGGACGGCTCCGGCTATCTCGCACAGCGTTCGATGGCGTGCCGGAGCGACCGCGACGCGAAGACCGCCGCGGTGGTGTTCACCTTTGCCCAGGTCGTCGTGCGGAGTCTGATCTGGCTGCCGATCGCGGTCGGTCTGCTGGTGTTGTTCCCGCCCGATCCGACGCTGTCGCCGGCCTTGCTGCAGGGAGATCGCGAAGCGACCTTCGTGCGCGGGATGGCCGAGCTCCTGCCGGTGGGCGTCATGGGGCTCATGCTGACCGGCATGCTGGCCGCGCTGGCCTCCACCGTGGATACCCACCTCAACTGGGGGGCGTCCTACTGGACCAACGATCTGTATAAGCGGTTCGTGTGCCAGGCGTGGCGCGGTTCGGAGCCAAGTGGGCGCTCGCTGCTCTGGGTGGCTCGCGGGTCGAGCCTGGTCATCCTGGTGATCGCGCTGGCGATCATGAGCCAGCTCACCTCCATCAACCAGGCGTGGCAGATCAATCTGTTGTTCGGAGCCGGGCTCGGAGTCGTGCAGGTGCTGCGCTGGCTCTGGTGGCGGATGAACGCCTGGGGCGAGATCGCGGCGATGGTGGTCTCGGTCGTGGCGGCGCCGGTGCTGTTGACGACGTTCGGCGATGACCAGCAGGCGCTTCGGCTGCTGCTGGTGGGGGCGCTGTCCACGCTGGCGGCCCTGGTCGCCGTCTGGCTCAAGGGGCCGGAGGCGCCCGAGGTGCTGGGCGAGTTCTACCGCCGGGTGCGGCCGGTCGGTTTCTGGCGTCCGGTTGGCGAGCCGGTGGATCCGGCTGGCGCGTTGAGCGGGCCCGCGCGTCTCGGCCGGGCTCTGACCGCGATCCTGTTGTGCGCGGTGACGGTGTTCAGCGTGCTGGTCGGGCTTGGCACGTGGCTGCTTGGCAGCCCGGCGCCTGCCGGACTGCCAAGCACGGTGTGGGTGGTCGGGCTTCTGGCGCTGGCGGCCGCGGTCACGCCGCTGTGGTACCGATTCGGCTACGGGCGCGACTAGTGCATTAGCGCTCCGGTTGCTCGAGTGTGTCCAGTCGATTCTCGAGCCGCTGGATATACGCCTCCAGCTCGCTCAGCCGCTCGTCCTTTTCCTTCACCAGATCGTAGAGCGCCTGGATGGCCGCCAGCGCGACGCCGTCGGCGTCGGTGCTGGTGATACGTCGTTCGTCGCGACCGAGCCCGAACGCCGATCGGAAGTCCTGCGCCATCGGACCGAGGTGTCGCACGCTGGGATCGCCCGTTTTGAAGCTCCATCGCGTGATGACGATGGAGCGGAGCCGCTCCAGCACATCCTGGACGTCGACCGGTTCGAAGTCCTGCTTGGCGTTCCGGTCGCTGGTGATGTCGATCTCCTGCACCGTGGCCAGGCCGGTGACCGTCAGCGACGGTGCAGACTGGGCTCCCGCGAAGATATTGGCGCCGAGACCGGCGAATGTGAAGTTCACGTCGCTGACATCCACACAGTTGGCGCAGACCACGTCGGTGGCCGGTCCGGTCGATCCCGCCAGACCGGTCGGTCCCGTTGAGCCATCGGCTCCGGCAGGTCCGGTCGGACCCGTGGGGCCGGTGATGCCCGGTGGAAGGTCAGGCGTTCCCGGATCCCACTGCCTCCGGGCTCCAGGTGATAGCGGTTGGAGCGCGACCCGGAGTCGAAGCTGGTTCCCGGTGTGACGACCTGCAGCTCCACGTCGCCACCGGCGTCGGCGTGGACGATGACATCGAACGCGGTCTGGCCCGGTGCGATCTCCTCGGTGACCGGTTCGATTGACAACCAGTCGGGGGCCGCCGGTTCGTGGGTCTCGTGCTCTTGCCCGGAAGAGATCGATGTCGGTTCTTGTCCCGCCACCGTCGCAGCACGTGTGAGCTGTCCCACAGGTCCGCTACAGGCAAGACAGGCGCCGAGCGCCGTCACCAATACCGCCGCTGCTCCGGATCCAGCCACCATCTATTTAGCCCAAAAGGCGCAGGACTGAACTATATGGGACTCTGGGGTCCTGTTCAGCCTACTGTGTCACCGTGATGGTGACATCGTGGGTCGAAAACAATCCGCCATCGTGCGCTTGGGCACGCAACACATAAGTGCCAGGCCGGCTGAATGAGGCCTGGGCCGTCCACCGCCCATCTTCGGGGGGGGCTGGCGTGGACCATCCGGGCGACCATGGGGCGTTGCGGTTTGCCCGCGAGTCCTCCCAGACGGCGATCTGTTCCGGGGAGATCGTGACCTGTTCACCCGCGCCGCGATACACGAACCACGAGAAGCGAAGACCAGTGGCGCTGTCGGTCGTGATGCGTCCGGGTCTGCGGGGGTTGGCCGGGGCAAGACCCCGGGCCCGTGGCACGCCGTCGTCGGTGACCGTGGCTGCCAGGTCGAGCGGTTCGCCGACCCGCACGTTGCGGCTGTCGCTTCCCTCGACCTCGAGGACCGGGGCCGCGTTGTTCTCCATCTCGG
>CAJWMX010000007.1 GCA_913043805.1 uncultured Acidobacteriota bacterium
CGAAGGCGCCAAAGCTTTGCCCGGCCGAACCGGTGAAGCGGATGTCGATCGTGCCGTCGGGGAGGCCGTCACGACCCCAGCGACGTGTGATCTCCGAGCCCAGCATGGTGCCTACCGTGCGATTCACGTTCCGGATCGGAATCGTGAACGACACCGGCGCGCGCTCGTCGATCGCCGGTCGACACTTCTCGATCAAAGTGTTGTCGAGCGCCTTGTCGAGCCCGTGATCCTGTTCCCTGATACACCGTCTGGCGACCGACTCCGGCATCTCGGGGTTGTGGAGGATCTGTGAGAGGTCCAGTCCCTTGGCCTTCCAGTGGTCGATGGCCTTGGCGGTATTGATCCGGTCCACCCGGCCGATCATCTCGTCGAGCGTGCGGAAGCCCATCTCGGCCATCAACTCGCGCACTTCCTCGGCCACGAACCGGAAGTAGTTCTCGACGAACTCCGGTTTGCCGGTGAAGTGCTCGCGCAGCTCCGGATTCTGGGTGGCGATGCCGACCGGGCAAGTGTCCAGGTGACAGACGCGCATCATGATGCAGCCGGAGACGACGAGCGGCGCGGTCGAGAATCCGTACTCCTCGGCGCCGAGCAGGGCCGCGATCACGACGTCCCGACCGGTCTTCATCTGGCCGTCGGTCTGGACCACGATCCGGTCACGCAGCTGGTTCGTGACCAGCACCTGCTGGGTTTCGGCAAGGCCGAGCTCCCAGGGCGCGCCGGCATGCTTGATGCTGGTGAGCGGCGAGGCGCCGGTCCCGCCGTCGTGCCCGGAGATGAGCACGACGTCGGAATGCGCCTTGGCCACCCCGGCGGCCACGGTGCCCACACCGACCTCGGCCACCAGCTTCACGTGGATCCTGGCGTCCTTGTTCGAGTTCTTCAGGTCGTGGATCAGCTGGGCCAGATCCTCGATTGAGTAGATGTCGTGGTGCGGCGGTGGCGAGATCAGCGGTACCCCGGGCGTCGAATAGCGCACCTGGGCGATCCAGGGGTAGACCTTGTAGCCTGGGAGCTGCCCGCCTTCGCCCGGCTTGGCGCCTTGCGCCATCTTGATCTGGAGATCGTCGGCGTTGACCAGGTACTCGCTGGTGACGCCGAAACGTCCGGAGGCCACTTGCTTGATGGCGCTCCGGCGGAGGTCTCCGTTGGCGTCCGGCGTGAACCGGTTCGGATCCTCGCCGCCCTCGCCCGTGTTCGACTTCGCGCCGAGCCGGTTCATCGCGATGGCCAGCGTTTCGTGGGCCTCCGCGCTGATCGAGCCGTAGGACATCGCCCCGGTCGAGAAGCGGGGGAGGATCGCCTCGACCGGCTCCACCTCGTCAATCGGAATCGGGGTCGCGCCCGGCTTGAGCTCGAACAGGCCCCTCAGCGTGGCATGCTGGCGGCTCTGGTCGTTCACCAACTCGGCATACTCCCGATAGATCTCATACTGGCCGGACCGACTGGCATGCTGCAGCTTGTAGACGGTCTCGGGATTGAACAGGTGGTACTCGCCGTCGCGGCGCCACTGATACTCGCCACCGCTGTCGAGCTCGCCGTCGTCGGCGCCCCGCGTCGGGAACGCGCGCGCATGCCTGCGGCTGACCTCGGCCGCGACGGTCTCGAGCCCGATGCCCCCGATTCTCGCGGCGGTCCAGGTGAAGTAGCGGTCGACGAACGGTTTGTCGAGGCCGACGGCTTCGAAGATCTGTGCGCCCCGATAGCTCTGCAAGGTCGAGATGCCCATCTTGGACATCACCTTGAGCACCCCCTTGGTCAGCGCCAGGATGTGATGCCGGATGCCTTGCGGAGGATCGATGTCGGTGACCTCGCCCTCGCAGATCAGCTCTTCGATCGTCTCGAACGCGAGGTAGGGGTTGATCGCGCCGGCGCCGTAGCCGAGCAGGAGCGCCATGTGGTGCACTTCCCGCGCTTCGCCCGATTCGACGATCAGTCCACACCGGGTCCGCGTACCCTCTCGCACCAGATGGTGATGTACCCCGGCCGTGGCCAGAAGGCTCGGGATCGGCGCATGCTCGGCGTCGACGCCTCTGTCCGACAGCACGAGCAGGGTCTTGCCCGCTTCCACCGCCGCGCTCGCCGCGCGACAGAGCTCCTCCATCGCCCGCTCGAGCCCCTCGGCGCCTTCATGAGGGTCGAAAAGGATCGGTAGCGTGGTTGTCTGCAGCGCCGGGTCAGGGTTGTGCCGGATCCGCGCCAGTTCGTCGTTGTCCAGAATCGGGCACTCGGCCCGGATCTGGTGGCAGGAGTCGGGCGTCGGTTTGAGCAGGTTGCGCTCTGGCCCGAGCGTGGAGCTCATGTCGGTGACCAGCTCTTCCCTGATCGCGTCCAGGGGCGGGTTGGTCACCTGCGCGAAGAGCTGCTTGAAGTAGTCGTACAGCAGACGCGGGCGATCCGACAGCACCGCCAGCGCGGTGTCGGTCCCCATCGATCCGATCGGTTCGATCCCCTTGGCGGCCATCGGTCCGAGCAGAATTCGCAGGTCCTCCTCGGTATAGCCGAACGCCCGCTGTCGCCTCAGGATCGATTCGTGATCCTCGGGGGGCGTGTAGGGCGCTTCCGGGAGGTCACCGAGCTGTACGACATGGGTGTCGAGCCACTCCAGATACGGGAATTCCGCCGCCAGCCCAGACTTGATCTCCTCATCGTCGATGATGCGGCCTTCGGCGGTGTCGACCAGGAAGATCCGACCCGGGTGCAACCGCTCCTTGACGAGGATGTTCTCCGGCGGAATGTCGAGCACTCCGACCTCGGAGGCCATGACCACCAGATCGTCCTTGGTGACGTAGTAGCGCGAAGGGCGCAGGCCATTGCGGTCGAGCACCGCTCCTACCACCGTCCCGTCGGTGAACGCGATCGAGGCCGGACCGTCCCACGGCTCCATCAGCGACGAGTGGTACTCGTAGAACGCCCGCCGGTCCGGAGACATGGACTCGTGCTTGCGCCACGGTTCCGGAATCATCATCAAGACCGCGTGCGGTAGCGAGCGGCCGGTCATGACCAGGAACTCGAGCACGTTGTCGAAGGTGGCGGTGTCGCTCTGCCCTTCTCGCGCGACCGGGAACAGCTTCTGGAGGTCGTCCCCGAATAACTCGGATTCGCAGAGCGCTTCACGTGCCCGCATCCAGTTGATGTTGCCGCGCAGGGTGTTGATCTCGCCGTTGTGCGCGATGTAGCGATAGGGGTGCGCCAGCGGCCATGACGGGAACGTGTTGGTGCTGAAACGGGAGTGGACGAGCGCCAGCGCCGATTCGAACTCCGGATCCATCAGGTCCGGGAACATGCCGGTTACCTGGTCGGCAATCAGCATCCCCTTGTAGACCACGGTCTGGGACGAGAAGCTGGCGGCGTAGAAGAGCCCTTCCTCGCTCAGCTCGAGGGTCTGGACGTCGCGGGCGAGCCGCTTGCGGACGACGTAGAGCTTCCGCTCGAAGCGCCCCTGATCGGTGGCGGCGTCGCCGTGTCCGATGAAGACCTGCCGGATGGTTGGCTCGCCGGCTCGCGCGGTGGCGCCCAGCGCGCTGCTGTCGGTGGGGACGTCCCGCCATCCGAGCACACGTAGCCCCTCTTCCAGCGCGATCCGCGTGAGTCGTTCCTCGATCTCGAGCCGTTCGTCCGATTTGCGCGGGAGGAACAGCATGCCCACGCCGTAGGCGCCCGGCTCGGGCAACTCGAAACCCAGCGGCGCGGTTTCACGACGCAGGAAGCGGTCGGGAATCTGCACCAGGATGCCGGCACCGTCTCCCGTGTTCTCCTCGCACCCGCAGGCGCCCCGGTGGAGCAGGTTGACGCCTACCTCGAGTGCCTGCTCGACGAGCCGCCTGGACTTGACGCCCTTGATATTGACGACGAACCCGACCCCGCAGGCATCATGCTCCTGACTGGGGTCATACAACCCGTACGGGCCAGGGGGCGCGACCGATCGTGTCTGGTCGGATCGACTCATGGCGTGGCTCCTCGGCTGGCCGCCGCGTGCGCGCGGCTCGGGGGGGCGCCCCGTCGCTCGCTCGCATGGCGCCGGACGCTCGCCTGCGGTCGAGGCCGCTCGGGCTCGACCGGCGGGGCGTCGGCGTCCGCCTGCAGCAGTCTTATGAATTCCGTGACGGCTGGATTCAGCCGTCGATTCCTCCGATGCACGATGCTCAGCGGACGCACCAGCGGGGGCTCGCCCGCCTCCAGTTCGAATGCGACCTTGAGCAAGGTGCCTCGCTCGATTTCCCGCCGCAGCGTCGGCTCCGGCACGATGGCGATCCCGGCGCCTTCGTCCACCGCCTGCTTGATCGTCTCGATGTTGTCGAACTCGGCCGTGATCTCCACCTCGACGTCGTGGCTACGCAGGAACCGGTCGATCGCCCGGCGCGCCGGGAGCTCGCGGTCGAAGGCGACGAAGCGCTCGCCCTGCAGGTCCTCGGGGCGGAGCGCGCCCTGGGTGGTGATCCGGCGTGCCAGCGGGTGGTCCGGCGGACAGGCGACGACCATTAGCTGCCGCTGCCAGGGGATCGCGGTCAGATCGCGGCCGGGTGAGACGAACGACATCAGACCGAGGTCCGACTGGTCGTTCAGCACCCGTTCGCAGATCTCGTCCGGGTGCATGTACTCGAGATCGACGCCGGCGCCCGGGACCAGCGTCCGGAACTGATCCACATACTGACTGAGATGGTGCAGGCCGACCGAGTAGATGGCCGCGACCCGGACCGTGTGGCCGGACGGTTTCTGCTGCCGGCGCACCGCGTCTTCGAGCTCGTGGTAGCGCTCCACGATCTCCTGGCAGCCCTTGAAGAAGATCTTGCCTTCGGCCGTCAGCTTCCAGGGTCTTTGCGACCGGTCGATCAACTCGGCGCCGAGATGGCGTTCGAGTTGCCGGACCGCCTGGCTCGCCGCGGACTGGCTTACCGAGTTGGCCATCGCGCCGCGCGAGAAGCTCTGATGACGCACGACGTCACAGAAGATATTCAGCGTTTGGACGTGCATGGGACCGACCAATGTATCACACGAAGTCTAATGTTCCGAAGGCGCAGCATAAGCAATACTGATTTTGCCGGGAAGTCGACGATATGCGGGCGGCTCGGAGGGCGCTTTAGGCCCAGCCGGTCGCGCGCGCACGGCGCATCTTGACTTAGGAGCCTGGACCGAGGCGCGTTTCGGCCCGCATGCGTCCGTCGGTCGCGGTGTCGAAGAACGTCTCGAACTGGCTGCGGATGCGGTCCAGCTTGGCTACTTCCTCGGCGTCGGTGTTGGCGCCGGGGCTGACGATATAGATGAACGCCGCCCGGTGCACCTTCGGGGACGTGTCCACCGAAGGCACCCGCGGACCCTCGACGTCGATGACGTCCTGGATGAGCACGTCCCGCCTGGTGCCGCTGAAGGTGACTCCGATCTGCGGAGCCGACGTGTTCATGGCGCCCGGAAGTACGTTCGTGGGCGACTCGACGTAGAAGAACGACGGGACGTCGGTGTCGCGACGGACCCCCATCGCATACTGGTCGAGTGCGCTGTAACGCTCGGCGGCGGCGACCGTCTCGAACATGCCGCCCCCCTGGTCCTCGATGTCGTTGCCTTCCATCACAGACGCGTCCGAGTCGAAGAAGAAGCTCCAGTGGGCATTGGCCCGGCCCAGCAGTGACGTCGACTGTTGGCGGTCCACATCGCTGAACTCGAAGAATGCCAGCCAGCGGTGGCCCACTTCGTGGCCCAGCACGCCCATGGTGGTGTTCTCTCCCAGGATCTTCTCGGTGAGGTCGTCCGAGTACTTGTCCAGCCAGCCCATCACCACGATGCTGCTGAGCTCCTGGCTGCGGAACTCCGGAGAGACGGGGAACGTCGGCTGTCCCAGACCCTGGATGCTGTTGGCGACCGTCGTTTCGAACGCGAACGCGCCGCCGAAGACGAGCGGGCGGTCCCCGAAGATGATGATCTGGTCGTAGGTGTCGGTATGCGTTGCGAAGAACTTCTGCGCCACCGCGACAATGTCCAGCTCGGAGTCCTGTGAATAACGCTCTCCTATGGCCCCGCTCGTTCCGGTGCTGTCGGTCGTTTCGGTGAGGTCCACGGCGTTGAACCCGCCGGTCCGGCCAGGAGACAGGCCGACGATGGCGTCGAAGAGCTCGATGCCTTCGTCGAAGGTCATCTCCACGACACCGTCGGACAGCAGCGTGGTCTGCACGGTGGTTGTCGCGCTCATGCCGAATCCGGGCACGTTGCACCAGGTGACCGTGGTGCTATCGCCGGCGGTGTTGGCGAAGATGCCGCCGCTCACGCTCGGGTCGAGATCGGACAGAAACGGCGAGACGCGGGGCGGGCCCGACAGTAGGCGCGATATGCTGCGCGGCGTGCTGGCGCTGTCGCCCTCCTCGAACGTGAGGTTGCCGTCCGAGTTGATGAACAGCGACGAGTGGCTGGCGTCGAAGAACGGAAACGCGAAGCTCATCGACAGCGGCGTGCTGTCATCGTCTCCGAGCGTGACCTGGTTGCCGAGCGGCGACCGGAACTCGGCCGCTCCGATGCGGGCCACGTCGAAGCCTCCGGAACCGTTTGGGGTGAACCGGAGGCTGATGTCGCGCAGGTCGTAGGGGTTGAACGCCCGGAACAGGTCGCCGTCGTCCTGCAGCACCGCGATGTCGCCGATGTCCTCGGTGATCGCATCCGGCGCGACCGGCGTCAGCTGTCCCCTGGACAGGGCGGTCCGATGGTTCCACACGCTGTTCAGGACACCCCAGGGAGCGTCCTGGTCAATGACTCCCGTCCATTTGTCGGCTCCGCCAGGCGACCGCGCCGCGGTCCGGAGCGCCACGGTGTCACACGGGTTCGCGCTCGCCGTCGGGGTGCTGGTCGGCGTCTGTGGCGCCGGGTCGCCGGCGTCGGAATCGCACGCGTGCTGGACGCCGCCGGCCAGCACGCCCGCGGTCGCCATGGCGGTCTTCGCCCAGTAGACGACATCTTCGAATACGTTGACACTCACCCTAAGCGCGCCTCCAGCAGGTCGAGGCCCGCACCCGAGCCGCTCGTGGCCAGCACGCCGAACCGTTCGCGTTCGTCGGCCTCCTGCGTCAGAGACCAGTCATCGTCCGGGCCGAGCGTGGCGAGGAGGCTCTCGACCGCGGGTCGGAACGCCTCCAGCGTCTCGCGGCGGTTTGGCGCGCTCAGCCGGTCATTGGCCAGGCACTCGAGCTGGTCGCCCCGGAAGCGAACCTGCCCACCGAGGCTGGTGTCGGCCTCGAGCAACCGACCCGCCTTCACGAGCGTGCGCGCGGCGGCGTGGAGCCGCTCGGCCAGCGCTCCCTTCTGATCGGCGCGCCTGGCGTACTGGATGCCCAGACGCCCGCCAGACTGCTCGATCGCGTAGTGTCCCTCGTGCGCCGCCAGCAGGACGCTCGGGCCGCTCGTCATATGCGTATAGTCGGCCAAGTCGATCAGCAGGCCGTCCACCGCCGAGGTCTGGATCCACCGATGGAAGATGGGGATCACGTCCCGGGGGTCGAGCACCGCCTCATCGTCGAGGAAGATCTTCAGCGCGATGCGTTGCAGGGCGTCGACTCCTGCGGCCTGATCGGTCACTGCACCCCCCCGAGTGACGGGCCCGCGGCGGCGGTTGGTGGCGGAGGTATCGCCGCCAGGCGCGCCTGACAGGCGTGGGTGGCCTCGAGGAAGAGCTGTGCCTCTTCGATCAGCTGTCGCGCCACGTCGCGTTCGGCCGTCGGGCCCGCCTGTTCATGCCGTCGGAACAGGTAGTTGGCGAACTTGCCCCCCGCGTACTTGTCGAAGAACACCTCAGTGTCGTAGAACCGGGTCCGGAACTCCGTCACGATCTGCGACGGGTCGTCGGAGATGTCGATGAACTCGGTCTTGATCAGGCCCTTGGCCGCCTGAAGCATCGCGCCATACGCCAGCTTGTCGGCGCGGGCGGGGTCGTTCTCCTCGAGCGCCAGCTGGGCCTCGAAGACCTGGCTTTCGGCGCCCGCCAGATCGAACTCGGTGAGCGAGACCACCTCGCCGGCGCACTCGCCGACGCCCATGTCGCCGATGCCGAATTCACGGGGGTCGCCCCAGTCTCGGTAGAAGTCGGCGTTCACCAGCTTGTCCGGGACCGCGGTCAGGTCCTGCAGCATGTCGCGCAAGGCGCGCTTGCCGATCCGGCTCGTGAAGTCGTAGAAGCTCTCATCCCCGTTTCGCTCCTCCACGAACCGGTCGGTGATCCGCCGCACGACCTCAGGGATGCTCTTGGCTGGGATGGCCCCGATGGCAAGGCCGTAACTCCCTGCGTTCTCCACCCACTTGCCTCCGAGCAGAACCTGGAAGTGGGGGACGACGTTGCCGCCGACGTGGCGACTGACGCCATAGAACCCGAGGTCGCTGATGTGGTGCTGCCCGCACGAGTTGAAGCAGCCGCTGACCTTGATCCGGAGGTTGCGGACGCTCTCGTCGAGTGAGCTCAACTGATCGGCCAGCCGTCGTTCGAGTTCCGCGGCGAGGCCGCGTGAGGACGCGATCCCCAGCTTGCAGGTATCGGTGCCGGGGCAGGCGGTGATGTCGGCGATCGTGCCCGCCCCCGGTTGAGCCAAGCCGAGCGCTTCCAACCCCTGGTGGAGCTCGGGCAGGTCCGCCTCGCGAACCCAGCGGAACACGATGTTCTGTTCGACCGTCGCGCGGACGGCGTCACCCACAAACCGCCTGGCCAGGGTGGCCAGCCGGCGGAGCTGCCAGCCAGACAGGTCGCCCAGCGGCAGCGTGATGGTCGCCACCGCGTAGCCCGGCTGTCGTTGCGGGTAGACGTTGGTCCGGCGCCAGGCCTGGAACGCATCGGAGCCGGCTGCCTCGTCCGAGCCCGCTCCTTCGAGGAGTGGCGCGTCGGTCGGGGTGTTCACCCTCTCGATGAAGGCCGACCAGCGGTCGTCGTGCTCGAGGGCTTCGCGCTCTTCCCGCACCAGGCGTCTGAACTCGTCGATGCCCAGCTGTTGGACCAGGAACTTGATCCGCGCGCGGGCCCGATTCCGTTTCTCGCCCAGCCGCGCGAAGACCCTGGACATCGCCTGAAGCGTCGGGAGAACGTCCTCCTCCTTCAGGAACGGATCGAAGATCTTCGCCTCGTGCGGGACCGCGCCGAGGCCGCCGCCAACATAGGCTTCGAACCCGCGCTCGGTGACGCCGTCCACCTCGCGGGTCACGGCGATTCCGCCGAAGTCGTGCATGTTGACCAGGCCGCACGCATGTTCGCGGCAGCCCGAGAACGCCACTTTGAACTTCCTCCCGAAGTCCTGGGTATCGGGATGTCCGAGGAGGAACCGCATCGAGGCCTCGGCGTAGGGCGTGACGTCGAAGGTCTCGTCCCGGCAGACGCCCGAGAGCGGGCACGCGGTGACGTTGCGCACCGTGTTGCCGCACGCCTCGCGGGTGGTGATGCCGACCGCGGCCAGTCGCCGCATCAGCGCCGGGGTGTCGTCGATGTGAACGAAATGGAGCTGGATGTCCTGCCGGGTTGTGATGTGGCAGACCCCGTCCGAATACTCCTCGGACAGATCGGCGAGGGTGTCCATCTGGTCCGCGGTCAGACCGCCAAACGGGATCTTGATCCGCATCATGCCCGGCGCGTCCCAGACCGTGTCCGGCCCCTTGGTCTGCCCATCCGACGGAAACGGAAGCAGCTTCACGCCGTTACCGTCGTTCCGCTGGCCGTTGTCATAGCGTTGCCCATAGGCGCCCCGACGGAGTCGGGTCTCGGCGAACACCTTGTCGTCGATCTTGCCCTGGCGCTTGAGCGCGATCTGGTTCTCGTAGGTGTCGATCTCCCGACCGAGCTCGGCCGGAATCCGATCGCCCAGTGTCTCTTTCCAACTCATGTCAGCCCTTTCCCTCGGCGGCCCGCGCCGTGTCGGTCGCCGGTGGACTGGCGAGGACCGTCGCCAGGTCGACCACCGCCCCGATGACGATCGTCCCGGTGACGCCTTGCGGATGCGGGCTGGCGGCTTGCGCCAGCTGCTCCAGGGTGCCCGTCCAGGTGTGCGCCGCCGGCGTGGCGGCGGCAGAGACGATGGCCGCACTCGTGTCCGGGGCCCAGCCCCGATCGAGCAGGCAGCCTGCGATAGCGCGTCGCCGCCCGAGCCCCATCATCACCACCACGGTGGCGCTGGCCGGAGCCAGCGATTCGAGGATCGGTTCGTAGCTGGCCTCGTCGTGGCCGGAGACTACCACGAAGCCCGAGGCGACTCCGCGATGGGTGACCGGGATCCCCGCCAGCGCCGGCGCGGCGATCGCCGCGCTGACTCCCTGGACGACCTCGAACGGGATCCCTGCCGCGCGCAGAGCCAGTCCTTCTTCTCCGCCGCGGCCCAGCACGAACGGGTCTCCACCTTTGAGACGCACCACGTGGCGTCCGCGTCGCGCGGCCCGGATCATCACGCGGATGATCGTGTCCTGCGGAACCGAGCGGCGTCCCGCGCGCTTGCCGACCGAGAAGCATTGCGCCCGGGAGGCGATCGCGATCACCTCGGGAGAGACCAGCGCGTCGTAGAGCACCAGATCGGCGGCCTTGAGGCGCTCGGCGGCGGCCAGCGTCAGCAGCGTCCGGTCGCCTGGTCCGGCGCCGACGAGCGAGACGAATCCTTGGGAGGCCGTGGGGGTCATGGTCGTCGTTCGGTGATGACGCGTCGTCTCGGACGAGCGTCAGTGCTGTCGATCTTCGTAGAGACCGGCCAGCGCGCGCAAGAGCAGGGAGCGGCGCTCGTCCATCGGCACCTGGTTCGCCAGCCACGACTGTCGCTGCTCCCGCGCGGTGGAGAGCCAGCGCGCGACTTCCTCTTCCGGCAACAACGCTTCGAGCGCCTGACGGATCAGACCGGCGAGCGCTGGCGCCTGTCCGTCGGTCGAAATGGCCACCGTGACACCGCCGCGACGTACCACGCCGCCCAGGTAGACGCTCGCGTTGGGCGGATCGTCGACGGCGTTCACGAACAGCTGGCGTGCCTCGGCCTCACGGGCCACCTCGCGGTTCACCTCCGCGGGAGCCGCGGCCACGACCATCCAGACATCGTCGAGGTCGGCGGCGTGAAAACCGCGTTCGACGACCTCGACGCCGGCCGTTCGTATCTCGGCGACCACGTCAGGGGCCACCACGACCACGTCCGCGCCGGCGGCCGTCAGTGCCGCCAGCTTGGAGGCGGCGACGGGTCCCCCGCCGACGACGAGTATCCGTCGCCCAGCCAGCTTGAGGAACACCGGGAAGAGCATGGTGGTACTCATGGCCGGAACCGAGCGGCCACGTGTGGGGCGCCGAAGAGGCGGGCCGGTTCAGACGGCCGTAGGTGCGCTGGACGTGTCGGTGGACGTCGGTGGCGAGGCGTGGAGGCCGCATTCGGTCTTCGAGGCTCCGCGCCAGCGTCCGGCTCGGTCGTCTTCTTCGGCAGCCACGCGACTGGTGCAGGGGAGACAGCCAATGCTCGGGTAGCCCTGATCATGCAGCGGATTGTAGGGCACCTCATGACGCAGCAGGTGTCGCCAGACATCCTTCTTGGTCCACCGCACGAGCGGGTTGATCTTCTCGAGGCCGAACTTGGCATCCGGCTCCACCACCAGCGCGTTGGCACGAGCCGTGGTCTGATCCCGGCGGATGGCGGTGATCCAGGCGTCGAACCCGGCGAGCTGACCCTTGAGCGGGCTGACCTTCCGTTTGGCGCAGCAGAGATCCGGCTCGCGGGCCCAGAGCTCCGGACCATGCTCGGCCGCCTGCTCCTCGACGGTCTGCTCCGGAGAGACGCGTCGAATCTTCAGGCCGTAGCGCGATTCGAGCCGTTCCCAGAGGTCGTACGTCTCGGGAAAGAGCAGGCCCGTGTCGAGCGTGAACATGTCGATCGGCAGCTGATGGCGCCCGATCAGGTCGATGAGCACACAGCCTTCAGCGCCGAACCCGGTGGCGAACGTGAGTCGCGAGCCGTAGTGATCGGCCGCCCACTTCAGGATCTTGAGCGGAGTGGCCTTTTCGAGCGCCTGTGCCGGGTCGATGAACGCGGCGGGGTCGAAGTTGGCTGTGTCCGGGCGAGTCAGCGTGTCGGTCATTGCTATCCAGTCCGTCGGAGAACGTGCTCGAAAACAAAAAAAAGCCCGGGAGCCTTTTGGGCTCCCGGGCTTTTGGTCTCTCGCGTTGGTGCTTTCGTCTCTGTGAGTGATGCCTCAGCGCGACACGACCGTCAGCTCGGGGGCCCCGGGGGCCTCCGGACAACAACAGCAACAAGCGGTGGTCGTGTGGGCGCGAGCGTTCACAACGGCACTGTTGTACCGCGTCGCACCTGATTCGTCAAGCATCGTTTGTCTCGTCTGTGAGACCTACCGCAGATATCCCAGGCCGCGGAGTCGCTCCAACTCCTCCGATGACAGTGTGCCCGTCGACTCCTCGTCTGAGGGGAGCCGTCCAGCCGCGGTCCGTCGACGCCAGCGGTCGAGTTCGATGCCAAGTCGTTCGACCACCTCGGGATGCTCCGTCGCCAGGTCCGTCTGGTTCATCGGGTCCGCCGCATGGCCATACAACTCGAACTCCGGCTCGTCCGGCTCGCGCTGCTCGTTGTGTATCAGGCGCCATCCATCCAGCACCAGCGCCACCGACGCGTGCGCGTCCTCGACACCGGCCGCATCCCGCGTGTGCTCTTCAGCCACGGCGGCGCGGACTACCCATTGAGACGCGTCGGCGTCCGTCCCGGTTCCCGGTCCCCGCATCAGCGGGAGCAGACTCTGGCCCTGGACCCCCCCAGGCACCACCAGCCCGCTCAGTTCGAGAAGGGTCGGCATCAGGTCGATGCTGCGGACGGTCTGGGTCACCACTCGACCGCTGGGGATCCGTCCTGGTCCCCACAGCAGTAGCGGAATCCGGGTTTGTTCGCCGTAGACCGTGTGTCCGTGCCAGGACTCGCCGTGCTCCAGAAACTCCTCCCCGTGGTCGCTGAGGACCGCTACGATCACGTGATCGGACAGGTCCCGCGCCTCCAGCCACTCGAACAGGCGCCCAAGCTCGGCGTCCATCCCTCTGATGGACCCGTCATACCAGGCCTGGCGATGGTCCATGAACTGGTCGACGTCGACGCCGGCCGCCTCGATCTGCGCCCGTGTCGGCATCACCTGCCCTCGCAACAACCGGCTCTCGATCTCCAGCCTGACGTCGGCCATCCGGTCCTGGTGTGCCGTCCGCTCCTCCGGGTCGGCCCACCACGTGTCATAGGGGGGCCGGGGTTCAAACGGGCTGTGGGGATCGAAGACATGCAGAAACGCGAAGAACGGCGCGTGGTCGCGACGATCGAGCCACTCGAGCAGTCGATCGACATACTCCCGCGCCGACTTGCTCCGTTTGGCGCCGGTTCGAGAGGTGGCTTCGTGCAGTTCCTCGAAGCCCTGGTGCAGGTTGGTGTCGGCGCCGGTGAAGCTGACCGACGAGAACGACACCGTCGCGTAGCCGGCCGCGCGATATACCTCGGCCAGAGTGACGGCGGCGCTGGGGAGCCGATCCGGCACGTCGAGCACGCCATGCGCCAGCGGGTAGAGCGAGGTGAGGATCGAAGGGGTCGATGTCTTCGTCCAGGTTGCCTGCGCCAGCGCGTCATCGAACCGGACGCCCTCGGCGGCCCGGGCGGCCAGGGCGGGCGTGGTCTCGCGGTTGTGCCCATAGAGGCCCATGTGGTCGGGTCGGAGCGTGTCGGCCATGACCACGATCACCCCTTGCGGGACGTCGGTTTCCGGCCCACGCCGTCGGATGACCGGGGCTCCCCACAGTCCGATCGCGGCCGGTTCCGCCGATTCCACCGTCAAAGCGAGGGTGAGCTGGCGGCCGGCTATCGACGCGAGATCGACCTTCACCGGCTCCCATCGGTCCGGGGTCGTGATGGTGTGGGTGAACAGCTCAATCTCATCGGTGTCCGATTCGGCGGTGACACGGAAGGTGGTCGGGGTCGGCGTCATCGTCCCCAGGGAGAGGTCGAGCCAGGATCGGTCCGGAATGACCAGTGGGAACCGGACGGTCTCGGGAGCCTTGGCTACGAGGGTCTCTCGATAGATGTTGGCCTGACCGCGCCAGGCCACGCCGCTCGGTGTCTCGGCTAGGTGCTCGCGGTCGAACACCAGCCGGACCGAGGCGATCTCGAACTCGGCGCCGGCCTCGTCGCTCGGGCGGACGAACACTCGGTGGATGGCGGATGATGGCCTGGCGTCTTCGGTGAGGATCTCGTAGGTTCGAAGCTCGTCGCCGCTCAGCAACGGAGTCGAGAGCGCCCACGCGTCGTCCTCACGGACCCCGTCGAGGTCGAGAGCGCCCTGGCTCCGGAATCCGACCTCCAGCGTGGTGCCCTGTGAGACGCGGATCTCGATCTCGACGGCGTACAGTCGGTCCGTGCGGAGGCCGTCGTCTGGCCATTCCGCGTGAACAAAGCCGGTACCTTGCCGAGAACGTCCTCCCAGACGGCCTTCTCGCACGGCGAGTCCGTCGAGACCTCCTCCGTCCTGCCACGCCGCCGCCTCATCCGGAACGTCGAATCGCCAGAGCGCTCGGGCTGGCGCGGATGGCGTCGGAGAGTCGGTGATCGTGGTCCTGTCGCTGCCGACCTGATCCACCAGGTGAATGGTGGTGGGAAGCTGGTCCGGCGAGGCGCCGCAGGCGGCCGGCAGCGCGAACGTGGCTGCGGCCAACCCCCGATACAAGCCGTCACGCCACGATCGTGCGATGGTAGCCACGCCGTCTCGCAGGATACACCCGACCCCACACGCCGACATCGCTCATCTTGAGAACCTAAATGAGTGCGGATACGCTCCGGATGCAATGATTAGGGAACATAAAGGAGCGGCTGCGGGCAAGCTCGACGTTCCCCAGGGCACGCTCGACCTGCTGATTCTCACCATCCTCCGTCGTGAGCCGCTGCACGGTTACGGCATTGCGCTACGGCTGGAGGCGCTCACGCGGGGCACGTTTCAGATCAATCCGGGGTCGTTGTTTCCGGCGCTCTACGGTCTCGAGCGCGACGGCAAGCTCCGTTGCGAGGAACGCCTCAGCGAGAACAACCGCAAGGCTCGCTTCTACGCGCTGACCCTGCGGGGCCGCTGCCAGCTCGAGCGGGAGGAGCGCCGGTGGGAGCGGGTCACCTCGGCGATCGCGACCGTTCTGCAGGAGGCATGACCGCCTTCTATCGCCTACGGTCCTTCTTGCGGTGATTCTTCCGCCGTAACGAGGTCGAACGGGCCCTCGACGACTACCTTGAGCGTGCCGCCGACGAGAAGATCCGTCACGGTTTTGCGCCTGACGAGGCCCTCCGCGCGGCCAAGATCGAGCTCGGAGGTATCGAGCGCACCAAGGAAGAGGTGCGGGCGACCTTGGCCTTCCAGCCGCTCGACACCCTGGCGCGGGACGTGCGCTACGCCATCCGCTCGTTCCGGCGACACAAGACATTCACCGCGGTGATCCTGCTGTGCGTCGCGCTGGGGGTGGGCGCGAATACGACCGTCTTCAGCTTCTTTGATTCGATCCTTCTGCGAGCGCTACCGGTGTCGAACCCCGACAGGCTCGTAGAGTTCTGGTGGTCGGTCGAGGAGCCGGGGCCGGACGTCCCGTGGCCGGGGCTGCGCACCACGCTTCTCCAGGACCTCTGGCAGGCTACGCCGGACGAAGACGATCTTGTAGTGATGGGTGGCGGGCAGGTGCTGGAGGAGGAAGGAGATGACCTTCACGACCTTGCCCCGCGCATCGTCGAGCCAGGCGGTGTCCCCGCTCTTGTCGAGGTCCTTGACCGTCTCTAACTCATGGTAGCCCTTCGGGTTGTCGTCGTCGGCTTCGCGGATGCCGTCTACGACCTCCTCCAGGCCTCCAGCCGAGATCATGCCCATCAGCATGGAGGTGCCGGAGCGAGGCAGACCGGAGACCACTACCACCGATTCGTCCACGCCAGGCGGGCCACCGCCGAAGAGCCGGCGCAGAAACGCCATCGTTGCAGCTATTTCAATCGATGGCCTGGGACCCGTCAAGCGGCCCGTTCTCGTCGTTGCGGGTTCGGGACCGGGGCACTACACTCGGCACGCGATGATGCAGATCGAAGCGGTGAACGAGGTGGCGTTGCAGGCCGGTGACGTGGTCTTGCGCCACTACGAGGCCCAGGACACCTGGGTCAAGGCCAAGGAGGATGGTTCGCCGGTGACCGGGGTGGACCTGGCGGCGGAAGAGATCATCTACGCCGGGTTGCAACGGCTCGATCCGTCGATACCCTATGTGTCCGAAGAGCGCGAGCTGCCGGATTACGACACGCGGCGGGTCTGGCCACGCTACTGGCTGGTGGATCCGCTCGACGGCACCAAGGAATTCATCAACCGGACCGATGAGTTCACGGTGAACATCGCCTTGATCGAGGCGGGGCAGCCGGTGCTCGGGGTCGTGGTGGCTCCGGCCTCCAACCTGCTGTACTACGCGCGCAATGGCGAGGGTGCCTGGAAACGCGATGGCGACGGCCCGTCCGAGCGCCTGCGGTCCCGCCTGGCCGATCCAGCCGCAACGCTGCGAATCGTCGAAAGCCGTTCTCATCCGAGCCCGGCCCTCGAGGCGTTTCTCGAGCCGTTCACCATCAGCGAACGGGTGAAGAGCGGCAGCTCGCTCAAGTTCTGCGCGGTGGCCGACGGCCGAGCCGACATGTATCCCAGGCTCGGGCCAACGATGGAGTGGGACGTGGCCGCCGGCGACTGCGTCTATCGCAACTCTGGCGACCCCGAGCCGCACCCTGGAACGCTCGAGTACAACAAGCCCTCCCTGAAGAACCCGAGCTTCGTCATCGGGTTGCCGCCAGGCAGCTACACCTTGCCCGCCGGGTGATAGGTGCGGGACATGAACGGGGACACAAAATTCGCCCGGGCCATCGAGCGCTTCGACACGGCGAACGCGGACGATCCCAATCCCGAGACCATCGACGGGGTGGACCAGCCAAAGGAGCTGGTCTACGCCCGTCGGATGACCTCGACTCTCGCCCGGTTCGCGCCCCACGCGTCCGACGTCGTGCGGCTGGCCGCCCGAAGCCAGCACATCCGTCGGTGGACGGTGCCTCGCGCCGACTTCCCGGCGGGGCGAGACGGCTACCGCCGCTGGCGCACGCACCTCTATGGCCTACACGCCGACACCGCTTCGGCCATCCTCCGCGACGTTGGCTACGACGAGTCGACCGTGAGTCGGGTCGCATCCTTGCTCCGAAAGGAGCGCCTCAAGCTCGACCCGGACATGCAGCTGCTCGAGGATGTCGCCTGTTTGGTGTTCCTGGAGCACTACCTGCCGGACTTCGCGCCGAAGCACGACGACGAGAAGCTGGTGGGCGTGTTGCGCAAGACTTGGCGCAAGATGTCTCCCGCAGGGCGCGAGGCGGCGCTGATGTTGCCGCTGACGTCATCGCTACGGGCGCTCGTCGAGCGCGCGCTCGTCTGATTCCTCACCCACTGCGTCGATCTGCGCTCAGAGCTGCTCGGCTCGAGCCGAACAGGTCTGTCGCCGGGCCGCTCCGATCTGGTTGGCCCGATGTTCGGCCGCGCGTGGAGTGTCCGCTTCATCGAGCAGCATCGAGAGGCGAGCCGAAGCCTCCGCCGCCCCCTCGTAGGTCGTGACCCATTCCGGATAGCGTCGGCACTTGGGCACGTCGGCGCTCAGGATGGGCCGCCCGCTCGCGAGCCCGTCGGTGAGCTTCAGCGGCGAACACGCCCGGACGAAGGGCAGCGTCGGCCGATAGGGCATCCAGTTGACCGCTGACCGCCAGTAGAGAGGGGCCGTATCCCGGTGTGGGAGGCCGCTCTGGTGAATCACGTGATCGCGCCCAAGCGTGCGCTCGAGGTGCTGGCGCCAACCCTCGTGTTCGGAACCGATCCCTTTGGCCTCGATGTCTCCCGCGAAGGTGAACTGAACGTCGGTCAGGGTCGCGGTCACCTCGTCGATCAAGGCCCAGTCGTAGCGACTGGTCAGGGCTCCGACGACGCAGACCGTTCGGCCGGCCGGCGCTGCGTCATCTGCCGGGTCGAGAAACGCGTCGGTCGCGCCATGCGGAAGATGAACGATCCGCTCGGCACGCTCCGGAAAGCGGGTGCGAAACCGCTCGGCCTAGTAGTAGGATGCGCACGCGACGAGCCCAGCCCGTGGAATGAGCTCGTCTTCGTCCGGATGCTCTGTTGGCTGTCCCTCCGCGTCATAGGTGGCGAAGTCGTCGTAGTTCCGGTAGACCAGCCGCGAAGGGGAAACGCTGGCGGCATAGGGTCCAAAGCGGGGACCTGGCGTGATCACCATCGGGTCGGCGTCGTGCGCATTGGCAAGGCGTCGCCGTAGTCCGTCCACGCGGCGTCTGACCATCGGCGTGAACAGGCTGGCCAACCGTCCGTTGAAACCCGGTGGATAGCCCCACGTCACGCGTCGCAGCCGCGCTGGCTGCTCGTCAAACGGCCATGGCCGCCGCCGGGCTCCCGGCTGAATGGCCACTACCGGGCCGTGCTGGGCCAAGGCGCTGGCCGGTGGGTAGATCCAGGGGAACTCGGCTCCACCAGGACGATGCAAGGCGGACGGTTCATGAGGCGTGGGTTGTTTCGAGGCAGAACCGGAGCAGTCGGTCAATCTCGGCCGAAGCCTCCGAGGTTGGTGCCGCGCCGGCCTCGGCCAGTCGGTCGCTGCGGTATTCCAGGGTTGGAGCGGCGGTCGGGTCTTGCGGGAGGACACGGTCAAGCGTGATCGGCGGGCGAGGACGGTCTCGGCTCGCCGTTGCACCAAGGTGGCCATCTCCCAGAGCGTCGGTGCCCAGCCGCCGCCGACAATGACGCATCGTGAGGCCATGTCTGTCGGTCGGACCATACGACCAGCGGTCGTGCGATCATCGAACGAGCATGACGCTGGTCAAGCTGTCAGAGACGGTCGCGGTCGAGGAGCACGAACTCGAAGAACGTTTCGTTCGCGCGTCCGGCCCGGGCGGTCAGAACGTGAACAAGGTGGCGACGGCGGTCGAGCTGCGCTTCGACGTGGCCGGGTCGTCGCTTGCCCCCAGCGTCAAGACGCGGCTGGCCGAGGCGGCCGGGAGCCGGATGACCTCTGATGGGGTGCTGGTGATCGACAGCCGCGAGCATCGCACCCAGGCGCAGAACCGGATCGCCGCCCGGCGTCGTCTGGCGGCGTTCCTCGAAGAGGCGGCGCGGCCCCCCAAGACGCGGCGGCCGACCCGGCCCAGCCGCGCCTCTCGCCAACAGCGT